>NZ_VCKX01000577.1 GCF_005889725.1 Nonomuraea zeae | reverse complement strand
GCAGACAGCGGCAGATGTGTTCGAGAGACAGGAGTTCGACCTGCCCGAGGGGTGGACGGGCGGCCGGCTGCGCTTCGACGGCGCCGACTCCTTCACCCGGGTCTGGCTGAACGGTCACGAGCTGGGCTTCTTCACGGGCAGCAGGCTGCCGTCCGAGTTCGACGCCGGAGCGTGGCTCCGGCCGGGGCGCAACGTGCTGGCCGTGCGCGTGCACCAGTGGTCGGCCGCCAGCTACCTGGAAGACCAGGACATGTGGTGGCTGCCCGGCATCTTCCGCGACGTCACGCTCACCCGCTCGGCCGCCGACGTGTTCGTGCACGCCTCCTACGCGGACGGGCGCGGCACGCTGTCCTTCGAGGGGCCCGTGGACGGGTCCTTCGACGGGTCCTTCGAGGGCCCGTACACGCTGAGCGTCCCCGAGCTCGGCGTCTCAGGGCTGGAGCCGGGCACCGAGATCACGGTCGGGGCGGAGCCGTGGACGGCGGAGACCCCCCGCCTGTACGACGCCGTCGTGACCGCGCCCGAGGAGACGCTCCGGCTGCGGATCGGCTTTCGCACCATCTCCATCAAGGACGGCGTGCTGCTGGCCAACGGCCGCCCGCTGCTGCTCAAGGGCGTGAACCGGCACGAGTTCCATCCTGAGCACGGCCGCGCGGTGCCGTACGAGACGATGCGCGAGGACGTGCTGCTGATGAAGCGGCACAACGTCAACGCCGTCAGGACCAGCCACTACCCGCCGCACCCGGACTTCCTGGACCTGTGCGACGAGCTGGGCCTGTGGGTGATCGACGAGTGCGACCTGGAGACGCACGGCTTCGGCCAGGTCGGCTGGCGGGCCAACCCGACCGACGACCCCCGCTACGCCGACGCCCTGCTCGACCGCATGCGCCGGATGGTCGAACGCGACAAGAACCATCCCAGCGTCATCATGTGGTCGCTCGGCAACGAGGCCGGCGTCGGCCGGAACCTGGCCGTCATGTCCGGCTGGACCCGCGAGCGCGACCCGTCCCGCCCGCTGCACTACGAGGGCGACCGGTCGTGCGCGCACACCGACGTCTACTCGCGCATGTACGCCTCCCACGCCGAGGTCGAGGCCATCGGCCGGCTCGCCGAAGACCCGCTCGACGACCCGGACCTCGACGCGCGCCGGCGGGCGATGCCGTTCCTGCAATGCGAGTACGCCCACGCCATGGGCAACGGGCCGGGCGGGCTGGCCGAGTACCAGGAGCTGTTCGCGCGCTATCCGCGCCTGGCCGGGGGGTTCATCTGGGAGTGGATCGACCACGGGCTCACCCATCCGGCGTACGAGTACGCCTACGGCGGCGACTACGGCGAGCCCGTCCACGACGGGAACTTCGTGATCGACGGGCTCGTGTTCCCCGACCGGACGCCGTCGCCGGGGCTGCTCGACCTGAAGAAGGTGTTCGAGCCGGTCACGTTCGAGTTCGGGGACGGGGTGGTGCGGGTCGTCAACGGCTACGACTTCGCGGACCTGGCACACCTGGAGTTCGTCGCCACCGTGCAGGCGGAGGGGGAGACGGTCGCCGAACACCGGCTCGGCCTGCCGGCCGAGGGCGGCGAGGCCAAGCTGCCCGCCACGCCGGGCGGGGCGGGCGAGCGGTGGCTGACCGTGCGCGCGGTGCTGGCGGAGGACCAGCCGTGGGGCCCGGCGGGGCACGAGGTGGCCTGGGGCCAGACGCTCCTGACCCCCGCGCCGTCCCGGCCGGCCGCTCCTCTCATCGGGAGCGCCACCGGGCTGGTGCGGGACGGCGGCGAGATCGTCGCGGGGGACTCGGCCTTCGACGCCGGGAGCGGCCGGCTCGTGCGGCTGTTCGGGCTGGAGGTCGAAGGGCCCAGGCTCGACCTGTGGCGGGCTCCGACCGACAACGACAGGTACGGCGGCCTCGAAGGCAAGTGGCGCGCGCTCGGCCTGCACCGGCTCACGCACCGGGTGGACGCCGTGGAGCTCGGGGACGCGCTGACCGTCCGCACCAGGGTCGCGCCCGCCGCCACGGATCTCGGGCTGCGGGCGGCGTACCGGTGGAGCCTGTCAGGGGACGGCGGGCTGCTGCTGGGCCTGGACATCGAGCCCGACGGCGACTGGAGCGACCCGATTCCGCGGCTCGGCGTGACCATGACCCTCCCGCGGTCCGTCGGCGAGGTGACCTGGTTCGGGCTGGGGCCGGGGGAGGCGTACCCGGACACCGGGCTGGCCACCCGGATCGGCCGCTGGACGGCCACGATCGAGGAGCTGCAGACGCCTTACGTCCACCCGCAGGAGAACGGCCACCGGGCCGGCGTCCGGTGGGCCCGCTTCGGCGCCTTCACGGTGTCGGGGGATCCGGTGTTCGGGATGACCGCCCGGCGGTGGAGCGTCGACGAGCTGGCCGCCGCCCGGCACCGGCCCGACCTGGTCCCGGGGGATCGGGTGCACCTCCACCTGGACCTGGCGCAGCAGGGCATCGGCACCGCCACCTGCGGTCCGGGGCCGCTGCCGCAGTACGACCTGAAGGCGCGGCGGGCGACGTTCAACCTCCGCTTCGACCGCGGCACCGGCTGACCGGCACGCCGGACCGTGGCGCAGGCTGACCGGGCACGCCGGGCGACGCCGGACCGTGGCGGCTGAAGCCGTCGGATCCCGCGCGGTCCTCGCCTCGACCGTGGCGGCGATTGACGGTGCCGGGTCCCGCTCGTCGCGGGACCCGGCGCCGCGCGTGCCCGGCCGGCCCTCGGCGAGGGCCGGCCGGGTGGATGCTCCTATGGATGTCAAGAGGGGCTTTCTTGATCGTTGGAGGTGATTATCCGGTAGAGGTCGCGGGCTATGTAGCGCTTCAAACAGCGGATGATCTCTTTCTTCGACAGGCCGTCTCGGGTGC
>NZ_VCKX01000576.1 GCF_005889725.1 Nonomuraea zeae | reverse complement strand
GCCCTCGGAGGACCCGCTCACGTCACCGCCCCCCTCGCGAGATCCCCGCACCACGCCACCACCTTCCCCGGCTCCGGTCACGACGCCACCGTCCTCCTGCGGCCCGCTCACGACGCCACCGCCCTCTCATCGCGGAGCCCGCTCACCACACCGCCACCTCCCGAGGCCCCCCGGACCACGCCAGCGCCTCCCCGAACCCGCTCACGACACCTCGCGGCAGGCGCGGTAGAAGTCACGCCAGTCCTTGCGCTCGCGGACCACCGTCTCCAGGTATTCGCGCCACACCACCCGATCGGAGACCGGCTCCTGCACCACCGCGCCCACGATCCCGGCGGCCACGTCAGCCGGTCGGAGCACCCCGTCGCCGAAGTGGGCGGCCAGCGCGATGCCGCTGGTGAGCACCGAGATCGCCTCGGCCGTGGACAGGGTGCCGCTGGGCGACTTGACCTTGGTGCGCCCGTCCTCGGTCACACCCGTGCGCAGCTCGCGGAACACCGTCACCACCCGCCGGATCTCGGCCAGCCCCGTCGTCGTCTCGGGCAGCGCCAGGGAACGGCCGAGCTGGGTCACGCGACGGGAGACGATGTCCACCTCCTCCTCGGCGGTGGCCGGGACCGGCAGGACGACCGTGTTGAAGCGGCGGCGCAGCGCGCTGGACAGCTCGTTGACCCCCCGGTCGCGGTCGTTGGCCGTGGCGATCACGTTGAACCCGCGCTCGGCCTGCACCTCGCGGTTGAGCTCGGGGATCGGCAGGGTCTTCTCCGACAGCACGGTGATCAGGGCGTCCTGGACGTCGGACGGCATGCGGGTCAGCTCCTCGACGCGGGCGATCCGGCCCTCGGCCATCGCGCGCATCACCGGCGACGGGGTCAGCGCCTCGATCGACGGCCCTTCGGCCAGGAGCCTGGCGTAGTTCCAGCCGTACCTGATGGCCTCTTCCGCGGTGCCGGCCGTGCCCTGCACGAGCAGCGTCGAGTCGCCGCTGATGGCGGCGGCCAGGTGCTCCGACAGCCACGTCTTGGCGGTGCCGGGCACGCCGAGCAGCAGCAGCGCGCGGTCGGTCGCCAGCGTGGCGACGGCGACCTCGACGATGCGGCGCGCGCCCACGTATTTCGGGGTGATGCGGTCGCCGTCGCCCAGGATGTAGGTGGTCACGGCCCACGGCGACAGCTTCCAGCCCGGGGGCCTGTGCCGGTCGTCGTCCTTGGCCAGCAGAGCCAGCTCTTCGGTGTACTGGTCTTCGGCATGCGGTCGCAAAACGGTCATGGAACAAGCTCCTTGTACATGTCTGCACGGAAACGCAGCAGGGCGGCGACCTGCTGGATGGGCTCCACGGGCGAATAGCTCTCGGCCAGGAGGAACAGGGCCGGATCGATGTGCTCGCCCGCCAGCTTGACCAGCTCGCCGAGGTTCCAGGGCTGCGTGGCGGCCACTTTCACGATCTTGCGGAGGACGGCCGTGGCCAGGCCCTCGCGCCAATGGGACGACACGCCGCCCAACACCATGATCAACTGGCTGTCCAGGTCATGATTTTTCACGAAATGAGCGGCAAGCTCCTGCTGCTCGTCGGGCGGCAACGCCTCAAGAAGGTCCGCGATCGGGTCCCACCCGAACATCGCCCGCGCCCACTCCGGGTCCTTCTGCAGCACGGCCGCGCGCACCCAGGCGGCCTTCACCTCGGCGTCCCAGTCGGGGATCTTCAGCTTGAGCAGCGCGGCCGGCGGGCCGCCCCAGATCGACAGCGGGGCGCGGGCGATGACCTGCTGCAGCCACCAGGCCCGCTCGCCGATGCCTCTGGGCGGCTTCGGGCGGATGCCGTCGCGTTCCATCGCCCTGTCGCACTCCTTGGGCGGGTCGACGGCGATCGTCTGGCCGGTGACGCTCACGCAGGCGCTCACCCGCGCGGCCATCCGCTGCGACATGCGCGAGCCGGGCAGGCGGGTGAGCAGGTTGGCGGCGGCCTGGCGGACCTCCCTGCGGCGGTCGTCGAGCGCCTCCTCCAGGAACGGCTCGTCGTCCATGCTCAACCCGTCGGCCAGCACCTCGACGAACTCGGCCCGGTCATCGGGCGTCTCCCGCTCCCAGGTGCTCTCCAGCAGCCGCCTGGCCCGCGCCGGGTCGGCCGCCCTCAGCGCCCGCAGGTGCGCCCGCCGGTCCGCCGCGCCGCCCAGCTCCCAGGTCTCGCCCGTCGGCTCCTCCAGCAGGTAGTCCCAGGCGGGGTCGAGCCCGGCCAGCCACCTGCCGCGCCGCCCGGCCAGCACGCCGAGATGCACCCTGATCGAGCGGTCTCGCCGGCCCCTCTCCAGCAGCTCCGGCAGCGCGTAGGCGGGCACCCTGCGGCCCGTCGCGGCCGCCGCGGCCAGCCACTCGGGCAGCAGCCGCTCGTGGTCGCCGCCGATGATCCGCACCAGCCGCTCGGCCGCGCGCCTCCCCACCGCCGCCTGCTCCTCAGCGGGCGCGGGCGCGGGCGGGGCGCTCTCGTCCGTCCGCCGTCCGGCCCGCCGCCGCGCCACCTCGACGGCCGCGTCGGCGAGCAGATCCCCTCGGTACGGCCGGCGCCCGGTGCCCACCAGCGCCGTCGACGCCAGATCTTCCCAGCCCTTCACAGGATCACCGCCATTCCCTCGTCGTCCCAGGTGGTCAGGGGGCGCAGGCCCCGCGGGGTCCATTCGGCGGCCACCGTCAGCGGATGCCCGCCCGAGACGGCGATCAGCCGCCAGGGATCGCGGGCCCTGGGGTGCAGCGGCAGCCCGCCGATCGAGACCCGGTCAGGCACCACGCCGGCCAGCACGATCGGCCAGGACTCGGTCCACGGGTCCTCGCCGAGCGCCCGGGCCACCTCGTCCAGCGCCTCCTCCGGCGACATCCCCGGGCCGTCGTCGTGCACCTCCAGCACC
>NZ_VCKX01000575.1 GCF_005889725.1 Nonomuraea zeae | reverse complement strand
CCGTCTCCGCCGCCGCCACCACCACCGCCGGAATCTCCGCCGCCGCCACCGTCGTAGCCGCCCCCGTGCGAGCCGTGGGACCCGCCGCCGGACGAGCCGGCCCCGAAGTCGAACAGGCCGCCCAGATCAAAGAAACCGCCCCAGTCGCCGCCCCCGTTCGGGCCGCTGTCGTAGGCGGTGGGGAAGGCCGCACCGCCGCCGTACGAGCCGCAGCGCCCCGGCGTGCAGCAGGCCGCCATCCGCAGGGTGGTCCTGGCCCGGGTGTCCAGCCGCAGCGTGTCGGCCAGCCGTCGGTCCGGCAGTTTGGTCAGCCCGTGCAGCGCCACCAGCCCGACCTCGTCCGAGCCCTTCCACTTCCCGCCCGCGGCGTTCAGGGTTCCGGCCTCCGACAGGGCGGTCCGGCCGGCCATCGTCAGCGGGTTCGCCATGGAGCGGCGCAGCCACAAGAAACAGATCACGCCCGCGACGGCCGCGGCCGCCGCGATCGCGATCGCACCCGATGAGCCGTGCAGGAACGGGCTCAGCAGCGCCACCACCACCGCCAGCGCGGCGAAGACGAACAACCAGCTCGTACGCCGTCGCGTCCGCACTCGATCGGCCGGCCCGATCAGGTACCCCTGCCGCCACAACGGCGTGCCCAACCGCCGCATCGCGTGGTCGCCGCCCGCGCTGTGCCGGACTTCCGCCGTGGTACGCCCGCCCGGCACGGACGCGACGTGCCGATAAACCGCGCGTTCGACCGGGACGCCCTTGCTCGGCCTGAACCCCTGCACCGGAGTGACGACACCCTCGCTGGACACCCGCACCCCGCCCTGCGAGAGCAGCGACACCAGTGCCGTGTTGATCACCCGGCGCGGTCCTCCGGCGAGGTAGGCCGCCTCGTAGACGTCCAGCGGATAGCGCCGCACCTTGGCCGCTGCGGAGCGGGCGAGGTACAACGTCACCTGCGTCCGGATCGCGGTGAGAGCGATGAGCGCGAGCAGCCCGATCGCAACCGTATAGAGAGCCCCGTTCATGTGCTTCCCCCTGAAATGCTTATGCGCATACACCCCGTTTGCGGCAGATCCATGTGATTGATGGACGATTCTCGGTGGAAGCCGGGTTCCCCGGAAACTCACGAATTCGGCGGAGTGTGCTCAGCCGTTGCCGCGTGCCTCGAACCGGGCGTACAGACCCTGCTTCTTGGGGACCTTGACCAGGGTCTCGACGACCTTGCCCTTGAGGTCCACGATGCCGATGCCCTGAGGGACCGGCGCGAGCAGGTGCCGCTCGTCGTACCAGCCGAGCACGGGACTCCAGACGGGGCTGAAGCCCAGCTTGATCCTGGTGACGGCCTTGCCGGTGGCGGTGTCCCACACGCAGGCCGACTTCTCCAGCGACATGCAGGCGGTGACGAAGCGGCGGCCCGACGGGCTGAACGTCCCCTGTCCCTGGCTGGCCGGACGGCCGCGTACGTGCCAGGTCCGCTTGACGGCGCCGGTGAGGTCGTACTGGCGGATGGAGGATTCGCCGTTCTTGCCCCAGCGTACGACGACGCCCTTGCTGTCGCGGGTCCACTGGAAGCCGCCGACGGTGATGAGGGCATTCTCGATGCGGACGAAACGGGCCTTCATCGCGGGCACGTCGACCAGGACGATGCCCTCCGAACGGGGCTCGAACCCGGCCTCGAACACGTTGAACAGCAGCGTGCGTCCGTCCGGGGACCAGGTGGGCCAGATCGTGTTGAGGTAGCCGTTGGCCTGCTCGGGGTCGGCGGGGGAGGGCAGCTCCACCACCGTCCTGTCGCCGGTCTTGCGATCCAGCAAGGTCACCTTCGGCACGCCCCCGCCCCTGCCCTCGGCCTGGCTCGCGGCCCAGCGCCCGTCGGGGGAGACGGCGACGGCGGTCGCGTCGGTCTTGACGAACGCCC
Source organism: Nonomuraea zeae (assembly GCF_005889725.1). Classification (GTDB taxonomy): domain Bacteria; phylum Actinomycetota; class Actinomycetes; order Streptosporangiales; family Streptosporangiaceae; genus Nonomuraea; species Nonomuraea zeae. The sequence goes on along the minus strand of NZ_VCKX01000575.1, from coordinate 956 downwards.
GCTTGGCCGGGTCCCAGGCCCGCTGCCGGAAGGGAGGGCTGGTGTCCGGGGTCGCGTACGAGGTGAACTGGATCGGACGGCCCGCCATCTTCGTCACGATCCGGGCCGAGGTGCCCGGCAACGGGCCTGGCGCCGGTTGCGCGGGAGCGGCGCCGAGCATGGCGGTCAAGGCGACGGTGGCACCTAAGTTCACGATCATCTCTGCTCCTCAGGGTCCGGTCAGGTCGGTGGATCCTACCAAGATCACAAAAGGCGCCGGGGGCGTTGCCGCTGTGGCAGACCAACCATCCTGAGGCCGCCACCGCCTCAAGGGATGAACCGTCGGGGCCGGCCGGTTGCAGGGGTGGGGGCGATCTCGCGCCTCCATCCGCGGATGTCGATGAGGAGTTTTCGTGAGCACGCACGCAGATCCAGCAGGCCACCCGTCAGCCGTCCGCCAGCTCAGGCTCGTTGTGGAGGCGGAGGACTACGAGGCCGCGGTGGCCTTCTATCGGGACGTGCTGGGCCTTCCTGAGCAGGCGGCGTTCTCGGACGGAGAGGGGGCACGGGTGGCGATCCTCGACGCCGGCCGCGCCACGCTGGAGATCGCGAACCCGGCGCAGAAGAGGATGATCGACGACGTGGAGGTGGGTCGCCAGGTGGCTCCCAAGTTCCGGGTCGCGTTCGAGGTCGAGGACGCTCGGAGCACGACCGAGCGGCTGGTGGACGCGGGGGCGACCGAGGTGGCGCCGCCGACGGTGACGCCCTGGGAGTCGCTGAACGCCCGGCTCGACGCGCCTGCCGGTTTGCACATCACGGTGTTCCAGGAGCTGCGCAGCCTTGAGGAACGCGAAAACCTGGAGGGTTTCAGCGCCGACCAGGACCGGTGACGATCGCCGTCGTGGCGGAGACGGATTCCGCCACGACGGCCTGGTGGGCGGTGGCCGATGATCCGTGGCGGTCTCTTATACCCATCC
>NZ_VCKX01000574.1 GCF_005889725.1 Nonomuraea zeae | reverse complement strand
GCCCCGCCACCCTCCGCCCCGGCCCAGAACGCCGCACCGGCGACGACCGGCACGCGCCCGGGCCTGAGAGCCGCGTACTTCCCCGAGCTCGGCGGCTACACCGAGATCCCGGTCCACACCAGGGACACCCTGGACGGCCGCCTGCCCGGCCCGGCCGTCATCGAGGACGCCGAGTCCACGATCGTGGTCCCGCCCTCCTGGACGGCGGCCCTGTCCGGCACCCGCGCCGTCCACCTCACCAGGAGCCCCCGGTGACCGACGCCCTGACCGCGGAGGTGTTCAGGCACGCGCTGGTCGTGGCGGCGGAGGAGGCCAGCATCGTCGTGGTGCGCTCGGCGTACTCGACGTTCATCGTGGAGGGCTCGGACGCGTCGGCGGCCATCCTGGACGCCCGCGGACGGCTGGTCGCCCAGTCCATGGCCACGACGCTCATGAACAGCATGGCGCTCAGAACCGCCCTCCCCGAGCTCCTCAAGGACTTCCCGCCGGAGTCGATGCAACCGGGCGAGGTCTACGCGCTCAACGACGCCTACCGGGGCGGCGTGCACACCAACGACCTGCTCGTCTACCGCCCGGTCTTCGCCGGCGGCGGTCCCGCCTACTTCACCGCCACCATGATCCACGTCTCTGACCTGGGCGGCCTCTCGGCCGGCGGCATGGCGCCCCTGGCCACGGACATCTTCCTGGAGGGCCTGCAGCTCCCGCCGGTCCGCCTGGCCACGAACGCGGGCATCGACCCGGCCATCGAGGCCGTGCTGAAGGCGAACAGCCGTACCCCGGACAAGGTCATGGGCGACGTCCGCGCGCTCGTGGCGGGCACGGCGGTCGCCGCGGCCCGCCTGGAGTCGCTGCTCGGCGAGTACGGCGACCAGGGCCTGGCCTCCGGCATCGACGACTACCTCGACTACACGGAGACCAGGACCCGCGCGGCGCTGGCCGAGCTGCCGAAGGGCCGGTTCGAGGCGGCGTACCCCATCGACGACGACGGCATCGACCTGGGCCGGTCCCACACGGTGCGGGTGTCGGTCACCCTGGACGCCTCCCGGGCGGTGCTGGACTTCGCGGGCACGGACCCGCAGGTGCCGGCCGCCGTCAACGCCTCGGCCTCGCAGTCCCTGGCCGCCGCCGTCTTCGCCGTCCGCTGCTTCCTGGACCCGGCGATCCCGATGAACGACGGCTGCCTGCGGGCGATCGAGGTGCTCCTGCCCGAGGGCTCCCTGCTCAACGCCCGCTCCCCCTACCCCTGCGGCGGCCGGTACGTCCCCATCTACGCCGCCATGGAGGCCGTCTTCCAGGCCCTGTCGGACGCGGTGCCCGAGCGGGCGATCGCGGCCAGCGGGATCCTGCAGCCGTTCTCGATCGCGGCGGTGGGAGCGCCGTACTGGATCCACCTTTCCTACGACTTCGGCGGGGTCGGCGCCCGCCAGGGGCTGGACGGGCCGGACGCGACGGGCGTGCACTTCGGGATCGGCCGCAACTCGGTGCCGCAGGCGGAGCCGGTGGAGAGCCGCTGCCCGCTGATCGTGGAGTCGATCGAGACGATCCCGGACTCGGGCGGTCCTGGCCGGTTCCGTGGCGGGCTGGGCTCGCGGACGGTCTACCGGTTCCTGGCCGACTGCCACGTGACGACCCGTGGGGACCGGCTCCGGCTGCCGCCGCCGGGCCGGGACGGCGGGCTGCCCGGGCGGCTGGGCGGCTTCTTCAAGCGCCATCTGGACGGGCGGGTGGAACGGCTCGCGTCCAAGGTCAACAACGTCCGGTTCGCGGCGGGCGAGGCGTTCATCGTGGCGACGACGGGCGGGGGCGGCATCGGCCCGCCGGACGAGCGCGACCGGGCGGCGATCGAGGCCGACCTCGAAGCGGGACGCGTCACGCCCCGAGGAGCGGCCGAGGACTACGGGGTCGCGGTCCGCGAGCCGATCAAGTCGGCGGGATCGAAGCTGACGGGGTAGGGCGACGACAGGGACACCGTGGTGCCGGCCTTGTAGGCCGTGGGCTCTTGGTATACGTCACCGTCGAGCTCGTAGATGTGGAGTGTCAGTCCTTCGTCGGGCTCGACACGCCAGTAGACGGGAATGCCCGCCGCAGCGTAAGCCGCCGTCTTGGTGGCCCTGTCATGCGTCTTGGTGCTCGGGCTGACCACCTCTACGGCAAGCAGAAGGTTGCCAGGAGCGAACATGAGTCCCACGGACTCGGATAGCGCTTCGGGCACTACGACAAGGTCTGGTATGTAGAAATCTTTGTCGCTGTGCCGAACGTTGACGGTTGACAAGGCCTCCAGCTCCGGCGGCGCCGCATCATCGAGAATGCGCTGTAGCCGGAAGATGACGCGCTGGTGCAGCGGGGTGGGGGCAGGGCTCACTACTAGGCTCCCGTTTATGAGCTCGTACCGGTTCCCATCGTCCGGGAACTTGAGCAGGTCGTCGACCGTGAACGGCGGCGCACCGGGAAGAACCGTGCGCCTCGTGGTCGGTTCGATCGTCGCCATTGCGGTCACCCACTCAGTACCGGGAGTCTGACCCTCGCCCACATGCTACTTGCCTGTTTTTCCTCACCTGAAGTCACCGGGCCGCCACGCTTCGGCGCCGCGGCGGACCGCCGTGTGCACGGCCCGCGCCGCCCGCGCCCCCCACTCCGACCGTGGCCCGCCGAAGAGCTCCTCGGGGCCCTCGGCGGGCACGGCCACGCACACCGCGTCCGACGCCGTCCCCGTGCAGGGGTAGCCCGCCTCGATCAGCGCCTGCGACTTCGCCTCCGTGACCGTCATCACCAGGTTGACCAGCGCCGCGTCGGTCATGGCCACGGGCAGGACGGTCATGATGTTGATGGTCCCCACCCGCATCGGAGCCAGCTCCGGGTCCGCGGTGCCCTCCGGGGACGCCGCCCAGGTGGGCACCCGCAGGCCGACGGTGGCGACCGCCTCCACGCCCCCGTCGGCGGCGCGTACGTAGCGGTCGACGGACGC
>NZ_VCKX01000573.1 GCF_005889725.1 Nonomuraea zeae | reverse complement strand
GCCCTGAACCCCGACGGCACCGTCCTGATCACCGGCGGAACCGGCGCGCTCGGCATCCACCTGGCCCGCCACCTCGTCACCCGCCACGGCATCCGCCACCTGCTCCTGGCCAGCCGCCGCGGCCCCGACGCGCCCGGCGTCACCGACCTGGAGTCCCTCGGGGCGCAGGTCACCATCGCCGCCTGCGACACCGCCGACCGCGCCGCCCTGGCCGCCCTCCTGGAGACGATCCCGGCCGAGCACCCGTTGACCGCCGTCTTCCACACGGCGGGCGTCCTGCACGACGCCACCATCGACGCGCTCACCCCCGACCAGTTGCACACCGTGCTACGCGCGAAGGCGGACACCGCCTGGCACCTGCACGAGCTGACCGGCGACCTCGACGCGTTCGTGGTCTACTCCTCGATCTCCGGTCTCCTCGGCAACCCGGGGCAGGCCAACTACGCCGCCGCCAACGCCTACCTCGACTCCTTCGCCCACCAGGTGCAGGGGATCTCCCTCGCCTGGGGCCTCTGGGAGGCGGGCATGGGAGCGGCGCTCGATCCGGCGCAGGTGGCGCGTACCGGCATCCTGCCCTTCTCCCCCGAGACGGCGCTCGGCCTGCTCGACACCGCGCTCGCGGGCGGCCGGTCCTGCCTGGCGCCCGTCCGGCTGGACGCCGCCGTGCTGCGCGCGCAGGCCGAGGCCGGGACGATCGCGCCGGTGCTGCGCGACCTGGTCCGTACGGCACGGCGTACCGGGGGCAGCGGATCCTCACTCGCGGACCGGATGAACGCGCTCGACGCGAGCGCGCGGGAGAGCTTCCTCCTCGATGTGATCAAGGAGCAGGCGGCCGCCGTGCTCGGGCATGGCTCGGGCGCGTCGATCGACGCCGAGCGGTCGTTCCAGCAGATGGGGTTCGACTCGCTGATGTCGGTGGACCTGCGCAACCGGCTCAACGCCGCCACCGGGCTGCGGCTGCCCGCCACGACCCTGTTCGACTACCCCACCGCCGACGCGCTGGCCGGGCATCTGCGCGACCAATTCGCGGCCACCGCTCCGGCGGCCCCGCCCGCCGTCGTGACCCCCGCGCCGGCCCTCGATGACGACCCGATCGCGATCGTCGGCATGGCCTGCCGCTATCCCGGCGGCGTGACCACGCCCGAGGAGCTGTGGCGGCTGCTGGCCGACGGCGTGGACGCCACCGGCCCGTTTCCCGGCAACCGGGGCTGGTCCGTGGCCGACCTCTACGACCCCGACCCGGACGCCCCCGGCAAGACGTATGCCCGGCGCGGCGGTTTCCTGTACGACGCGGACCGGTTCGACCCGGCGTTCTTCGGCATCAGCCCGCGCGAGGCCACGGCCATCGACCCCCAGCAGCGCCTCCTCCTGGAGACCGCCTGGGAGGCGATCGAGCGGGCCGGCATCGACCCGGTCGCGCTGCGCGGCAGCCGTACCGGGGTGTTCGCGGGGTTCGCCGGGCAGGAGTACGCCACGCTCTGCGACGTGGGGCCCGAGTCGTCGGCGGGCTATCTGCTGACCGGGATCGCGGGGAGCGTGGCGTCGGGGCGGGTCTCGTACACGCTGGGGCTGGAGGGTCCCGCGGTCACCGTGGACACGGCCTGCTCGGCCTCGCTCGTGGCCATGCACCTGGCGGTGCAGGCGCTGCGCAACGGGGAGTGCGAGCTGGCGCTGGCCGGGGGCGCGACCGTGATGGCCAGCCCGGGGATGTTCCTGGAGTTCAGCCGCCAGCGCGGGCTCGCGCCCGACGGGCGGTGCAAGCCGTTCGCGGACGCGGCCGACGGGGTGGCCTGGGGCGAGGGCGCCGGGCTCGTCCTGCTCGAACGGCTCTCCGCGGCCCGCGCCAACGGGCACCCGGTGCTGGCGCTGGTCCGGGGCAGCGCGATCAACCAGGACGGGGCCAGCAACGGCCTCACCGCGCCGAACGGCCCCTCGCAACAGCGCCTGATCGGTCAGGCGCTGGCCGTCGCCCGCCTCACGCCGGGCGACGTGGACGCCGTGGAAGCGCACGGCACCGGCACCATGCTCGGCGACCCGATCGAGGCCCAAGCCCTGCTGGCCACCTACGGCCAGAACAGGGAGACCCCGCTCTGGCTCGGGTCGGTCAAGTCCAACATCGGCCACACCCAGGCCGCCGCGGGCGTCGCCGGGGTGATCAAGATGGTCCAGGCCATGCGGTACGGCCTGCTCCCCAAGACCTTGCACGTGGACGCGCCCAGCCATCACGTGGACTGGGAGGCCGGCGCGGTCAGCCTGCTCACCGAGCCGACGCCCTGGCCCGCCCATGACGACCGGCCCCGCCGGGCCGCCGTCTCGTCGTTCGGGATCAGCGGCACCAACGCCCACCTCATCCTCGAAGCGGTGCCCACGGCCGACATCGAGCCTGCGGCCACCGGCGGCCCGGTCCCGTGGATCCTGTCGGGCAAGACCGAGCAGGCGGTCCGCGACCAGGCCACCCGCCTGGCCGAGCACGTCCGCGCACACCCCGAGCTGTCACCCGCCGACGTCGGCTACACCCTGGCCACCCGCACCCGCTTCCCCTACCGCGCCACCGTGACCGGCACCACCCGTGAAGAGCTCCTGGACCAGCTCGACGCCCTGCCCCAACCCATCACCGTGCCGTCGGGCAAGACAGCCTTCCTGTTCACCGGCCAGGGCAGCCAGCAGGCCGGCATGGGCGCCGACCTCTACCGCACCCAGCCCGTCTTCGCCCAAGCGCTCGACGAAGTGTGCGCGGTCCTGGACACCCACCTCGAACGCCCGCTCAAAGACGTCATGTTCACCGACGCCGACGCACTCAACGACACCCGCTACACCCAACCCGCCATCTTCGCCTTCCAAACCGCCCTGCACCGCCTCCTCGCCCACCACGGCATCACCGCCGACTACTACGCAGGCCACTCACTCGGCGAAATCACCGCCTCCCACCTCGCCGGCGTCCTCAACCTCCAAGACGCCGCCCGCATGGTC
>NZ_VCKX01000572.1 GCF_005889725.1 Nonomuraea zeae | reverse complement strand
GGGGGGAGGAAGTGACCACCCCACCAGACCTCCTGACCCAGTGGGTTCTGGGCTTGCGCAGGCGGACGCTTCGGCTGAAACCTGGGTGAATGTCGGGCACGATGTGCCCGCAGGCGCTGGCAGGCCGGGCGCGCTCAGCGCGCGGTTCTGAGCCCGTCCGCAGGCGTACTTACGCAGACCGCATGTGCCCATCGCACCGGTCTGAGCCCCGCTCGGTGGCGGAACCCGCATCCACCACACCGTCTGCGCTCAGCCACCAGGACGGGACACCCACGCCGCGCGGGCGGCGGTCCCTGGCCGACCCCCGCTCACTCGCCGGGACGGACCAGGCCGGTCTCGTAGGCGAAGACGATCGCCTGGGCGCGGTCACGCAGCCCCAGCTTCATCAGCACCCGCCCCACATGCGTCTTGACCGTCTGCTCCGCCACGAACAGCTTTCCCGCGATCTCCTGATTCGACAGCGCCTGGGCGACCAGCGTGAGCACCTCGGTCTCCCGCTCGGTCAGCTCGCCCAGCCGCCGCCCCGCCGCCGGACGCGGCCGCCCGAGCCTGGCGAACTCGTGGATCAACCGCTTGGTCACCGCCGGGGCGATGAGGGCGTCCCCGGCCGCGACCACCCGCACCGCTTCGGCGAGCTGCGCGGCGGAGGCGTCCTTCAGCAGGAACCCGCTGGCCCCGGCCCGCAGCGCCTCATAGACGTAGTCGTCGAGGTCGAACGTCGTCAGGATCAGCACCTTCGTCGAGGACGGGCGCGACAGGAGCTCCCGGGTGGCCTCCAGCCCGTTCATGACCGGCATCCGCACGTCCATCAGCACCACGTCGGGGTTCAGCGCCGCGGCCTGCGCCACCGCCTCCTGCCCGTTGGCCGCCTCACCGACGACCTCGATGTCCTGCTGCGCGCTGAGGAACGCGGTGAACCCCGTACGCACCATCCCCTGGTCGTCGGCGATCAGAACCCGGATCAACCGCTCTCCCTTCCCACGCTCACGCACCCTCCAGAGAACGGGTGGCCCCGTTCGCCTGGGACACGTTCGCCCTGGACATGTCGCTCCGGACACGTTCGTCTTGGACACCTTCGCCCCCGGACACCTTCGTAGGCTCCTCCTCCCGCTTAACCGCCCCCTCCAGGCAACCCGCTCGCTCCTCGGAGGCTCTCATCCAGCACCTTCGCGCCCCTCTGGCAGCTCGTCCGCGTGGCTCATAAGGCCGCGCGTTCCTGGAGCGGGAGCGTCACCCGTACCTCGAAACCTCCGCCGGGCTGCGGCCCGGTCTCGATCGTGCCACCGAGCAGCGCCGCCCGCTCGCGCATGCCCACCAGCCCTTGCCCGGCGCCTTTCGCCGCGCCCGGCCCTGTACCTGGCCCATTGGCGATGCGCAGCCGCAGCTCCTGCGGACCCTGCCCGAGGACTCCGGCGCCGTCTGTCGGGAGGCCCCTCGCGCTGCCTGTCGGGAGGCCCCCTGCGCCGACCGCTGGGGGAGACGCCGCGTCCTTAGCCGCTGAAAGGCCCCCCGAAATCCGCCCACCGGCCGGTGGAAGACCTCCTGCGCCCCCGGCCGTAGGGAGACCTGCCGCGTCGGCCGTAGGGAGGCCCGCAGCGTCGGCAGCTGGGAGACCTCCTGCGCCCCCGTCCGTTCGGAGGTTCGCTGGGCCGGCCGTTGGGGGAGATCCTGCGCCCCCGTCCGTTCGGAGGTTCGCCGCGCCGGACGTCGGGGGAGATCCTGCGCCCCCGGCCGTTCGGAGATCCGATGCGCCGGCCCTTGGGGGAGATCCCGCTCCTCCAGCCGCTGGGAGGCCCGCCGTGCCACCCGCGGTGAGCTCCACCGCGACGGTCGCGCCCGGCGCGTGGCGCATCGCGTTGCTCAGCGACTCCTGCACGATCCGGTACGCCGACAGCCCCACCGTGGACGGCACCTGTTCGAGCGGCCCTGACCGCTTGACCACCACGGCCAGCCCGGCGGCGCGGGCGTTGGAGATCAGCTCGTCCACCCGGTCAAGACCTGGCTGCGGCGCGGTGTCGGTGCGGCCCTCTTCGTCCCGCAGGACGCCCAGCACCTGGCGCAGCTCCGCGATCGCCTCAAGCGACAGCCCGCGGATCTCCGCCAGCCCCGCCTCCAGCACCGCAGGATCTCCCGCCGCCCTCAGCGGCACCGCCTCCGCCTGGATCGCGATCACCGACATGTGATGCGCGACCACGTCGTGCAGCTCGCGGGCGATCCGGGTGCGCTCTTCCAGCACGGCCTGCGCGCTCTCGGCCACCTTGGATCGGCGCTCCTCCGCCACCAGCCTGGCCGTCGCGGTGCGCCGCACCCGTACGTTGTAGCCGAACAGCACGGCGACCGACACGATGATGGTCACCAGCGCCATCGAGTTGGGGTGGATGATCCAACCGGCGAGGACCGTGACGAACCACACGCCCAGCGTGATCCGCCTGTCGCAGCGGACGGCCACGGAATAGAGGACCAGCAGGTACATCAGGACCATGGGCGCTGCATAGGGCGGCTGGCTGCCGTCAAGCGTGGCGGTCACCCAGAGAACGACGGGCAGCAGCACGGCGGCGACCCGCCAGGCAGCCAGCGGCCAGCGGTCGCGCAGGGCGACGGGAAGGGAGACGCCGAACGCGGCCAGGTAGAGGAACAGGTCCGAGACCGGCGACGGGCTCTCCCGGGCGATCGCGGCCTGGAGGTTCCAGCCCAGGACCATGGAGAGCGTGAGGCCGAACAGGACGAAGGCCAGGACGAGGTCGGCCAGCTGGACCAGGCTGACGGTCCGGGCCGGCAGCACCCCGAGCCAGCCTGGCACCGGGAACGTCAGCCGCCTGGCGGAAGGCGGCGGATCGGCGTCACCCCGGAACAACGCCAGCGCGCCCGGCTCCGCGACCATCCGCGTGATTCGGCGGATCACGCCCGGCCCTTCGCCGGATTTCTCACCGGATTTCCGCATAACCCTGCCCGATCCCGGTCCGACCCCTCACCCGCTCCTTCACCTGGCC
>NZ_VCKX01000571.1 GCF_005889725.1 Nonomuraea zeae | reverse complement strand
ACTCAACGGAGATCCAGTGGACGACGGATGGTTTGGGAAGATCACCCGTTCTACCGGATCTCCGTTCTCATGTCTTGATCACCAAGGGCCTCGCAGATCCAGACCCAGCCCTAACTAACCGGCATTGGGGCTAGCGGTCCGCCTTCAGGAGCACCGGCAGGCGTTCCGGGCCGTTGACCACGATCGAGTCCAGGAGCTTCGCCTCGCCGTCCGGCTCGACACGTACCGACCGGTCGAGCAGCTCGCCGTACAGCAGGCGCAGCTCCACCCGGGCCAGGACGCTGCCGAGACAGAAGTGCTCGCCGAAGCCCAGAGCCAGGTGCCGGTTCGGGCGCCGCCGTATGTCGAAGGCGTCCGGGTCGTCGAAGACGCGCTCGTCGCGGTTGGCCGACGGCAGCCAGAACACCACCTTGTCGCCGGGCTCGACGGCCTGGCCGTGGATCTCGACCGGCCGTACCGCGGTGCGCATGATGTGAGTGGCGGTGGACGTCCACCGCAGAACCTCCTCCACCGCCGACGGCAGCAGGCCGGCGTCGCCGGCGAGCGCCTGCCACTGGTCAGGGTGCTCGAGGAACGTGAGCATGCCGCCGGCCGCCGCGATCCGCGTGTTCTCGGTGCCGCCCACCAGCAGGTTGTCGCAGTTGAGTATGACGTCGTCCGGGCTGAGCCGCTCGCCGTCCACCTCCGCCGTCGCCAGCACGCTCACCAGGTCGTCGGCCGGGTTCGCGGCCTTGTCCGCCTGCAGGGCCTCGAAGTAGCCGAGGATCTCCAGGTGGGCGAACCTGCGGGTGAGCGGGTCGCCGGCGGCGAACGCCTGGCTGGTCAGCTCGTACAGGTGCTCCCAGTCCGGTTCGGGGACGCCCATCATCTGGCAGATCACGTACAGGGGTACCCGGGCGGCGACGTCGGCCACGAAGTCGACGCTGCCGCGTTCGAGCGCCCGGTCCACCACGCCGCGCGTGATGTCGCGCATCTCCGGCTCCAGCGCGCGGATCGAGCGGACCGCGAACCACTCGTCCACCAGCGCCCGCAACCGGCGGTGCCGCGGCGGATCGGTCAGCGCCAGCGTCCGCCCGCCTCCCGGGTCCGCGCCGTGCTCGGCCGGGCGCAGCAAGATCCCCCGCGCCGAGCTGAACGTCTCCGCGTCCCGGTACGCCGCGCGCACGTCGTCATAGCGGGTCAGCGACCAGAACCCGGGCAACTCGGCCGGCGGCTGCCAATGGACCGGCGCGTGCTCGCGCAGCCAGCGCCATTGCGCGAACGGGTCGCCGTGTGAGTAGAGTGCGGGATCCACCAGGTTGATATGCGGCGGCGCTGACATTTCCGCCATGCCGGTGCCTCACATTCTTTTTCCTTTCCGGTGGTCGGCCGACCGCCGGACGCCTTACCGTGTCAGGGCCTTTCTCAGCCCGTCAAGCGTGCCTTTTACGCCGCTCGGGGGCGTACAACTGCGGCGGTGAAGCAGTTGAACGGCGGCGTTGATCCCGCGCCCGGCCCCGGGCCATAGTGGGCGGCGCGCGAATCCCGAATTGCATCGCCTTGATATTTGGCTGTGCGCGCGCACGTGAACGGATTTCCGGCCGGAGAAGGCTTGGCGCACGGCCGCCCGTCCAGCCGGCGTGTCGAATGAATTGGGGTGCTTCGGAATGGCTGCAGCTCACGGCGAACTCCGCGAACTGATGTCCGGCCAGCTCGCCATGTGGTACGCCCAGCGATTCGCGCCGGACAACTGGAGCTTCCGCATCGCGGAGTACATGGAGATCCGCGGCGAAGTCGACCTCGCGCTGCTCGAACGGGCGGCGCGCCGGCGGCTGGAAGAGGTCGAGACCTTCCGGCTGCGCTTCCGGGTGATCGACGGCGTCCCCCTGCAGTACGTGCACGACGCGCGCGACTATCCCGTACCCGTCATCGATGTCAGCTCCGAGCCCGACCCGCGCGCCGCCGCCGAGGAGTGGATGCGCGCCGACCTGCACCGGCCCGTGAACCTCGAAGGCGGCAGCCTGTCCGCCACCGCGCTCATCCGGCTCGCCGACGACCTCGTCTACTGGTACTCCTCGGTCCACCACTGCGCCATGGACGGGCAGGGCGGCGTGCTCATCGCGACCCGGGGCGCGGAGCTGTACACGGCGTACTTGGAGGGCCGTCCGGCCGAGGACGGGGCCGTGGAGCCGGTGTCGGTGCTGTTCGACGCCGACCGGGCCTACCGCGAGTCCGCCGACTTCGAGCAGGATCGCCAATACTGGCTCGACCGGCTCGCCGACCTCCCGATCGTGACGGCCGGCGGCTCGAACCGGATCCGCCGTGCCCAGCAGGCCCCTCTCCGGTACACCGACGACGTCACCCCCTCGGAGGCCGCCGGGCTGAAGACGGCCGCGCGCCGCCTGCGGACCAGCCTCGCCGGGTTGTCCATCGCCGCGGCGGCCCTCTACCAGCACCGGATGACCGGGGAACGGGACGTCGTCATCGGCATCCCCGTACGCGCCCGCGCCGGCAGACGGGAGATGGCGATCCCCGGCATGACCTCGAACATCCTGCCGCTGCGTCTCACCATCGACCCCGGCACCACTGCCGCCGACCTGCTCCGGCAGACCGCCCAGGCGATCAGGGAAGGGCTGCGGCACCAGCGCTACCGCTACGAGGACATGCACACCGACCTGCGGGTCGCCGAGGGCGAGCTGTGCGGGCTGCTGGTGAACGTCATGTCGTTCGACTACGACCTGCGCTTCGGCGACTGCGCCATCACCGCGCACAACCTGTCGACCGGGACCGTCAACGGGATCCGGATCGACCTCTATGACCGGTCGGGACTGCAGGTCAACGTCGATGTGAACCCGGACCTGCACGACCTGGACGCGGCGGCCGACGTGTCGCGGCGGTATCTGAGCATGCTGCGCTGGCTGGCGGGCGCCGCCGGCGAGGACCGTGTCAGCGGGGCGGAACTCCTCGACGACGAGGAACGGCGCCGGGTGGTGGAGGAGTGGAACGACACGGGTGCGGAGGTGCGGTCGGGGTCGTTGGTGGGGTTGTTTGAGGAG
>NZ_VCKX01000570.1 GCF_005889725.1 Nonomuraea zeae | reverse complement strand
CCCCACCCCCACCGTCACCCCGACCGAGAGCTGCGACACCGCGCCCACGCACCAGATCTCCCAGGTGCAGGGCGGCGGCGAGACCAGCCCGGTCGAGGGCCAGAACGTCCGGGTCGAGGGCGTCGTCACCGGTTCCTTCCAGGGCTCCGGCGGGCTCGGCGGCTTCTACCTCCAGGCCGTCGTGCCGGACGGCGACCCGGCGACCTCCGAGGGCCTGTTCGTCTACTCCTCCTCGCCGGTCAAGACCGGCGACCGGGTGCTCGTCTCCGGCAAGGCGATCGAGTACAACGGCCTCACCGAGATCTCGCCGGCCACCGCGGTGAACGTCTGCGGCACCGGCACGATCCAGCCGGTCAAGGTGAAGCTGCCGCTCAAGCAGGACCGTACGTTCGAACGCTACGAGAACATGCTCGTGACCTTCGACGACGACCTCGCCGTCTCCGAGATCTACAACCTCGGCCGGTACGGCGAGATCACCCTGTCCGAGGACGACCGGCTGTGGCAGCCGACCGACCGCGAGGGCGTGGACACCGAGAAGGACGCGCGGCGCACGATCCTGCTCGACGACGGCTCGAACGCCCAGAACCCGCCCACTCTGCCGCACCACACCGAGGGGTCGAACACCGTCCGGATCGGCGACGAGGTGCGGCGCCTGACCGGCGTCCTCACGTACGGCTTCGACCTCTACCGCGTCCAGCCGGCCGCGCCGGTGGTCTTCACCGCCGAGAACCCCCGCCCCGCCGTGCCCGAGAGGGTCGGCGGCGAGGTCCGGGTGGCCAGCCTGAACACCCTCAACTGGTTCACCACGCTCGGCTCCCGTGGCGCCACCACCGCCGCGGAGCGCGACCGCCAGCTCGCCAAGCTGGTCGCCAACATCACGACGCTCAACCCCGCCGTGGCCGGGCTGATGGAGGTCGAGCGCAACGACGACGTGGCGCTCGGCGCGCTGATCGACGCGCTCAACGCCAAGGCGGGCGCGGGCACGTACAAGGCGATCACCCACCCGAACCCGGGCACCGACCTCATCCAGACCGCGCTGATCTACCAGCCGGGCATGGTCACCCCGATCGGCGCGCCGCGCTCGTCGTCCGACCCGATCTTCAACCGGCCGCCGCTGGTGCAGACCTTCGGCAGGGCCGACGGGACCGGCAAGACGTTCACGGTGCTGGTGAACCACTTCAAGTCCAAGGGCTGCACCGACGCCGACGGCCCGGCCACCGGCCCGGACGCCGACCAGGGCGACGGGCAGAGCTGCTACAACGCCAAGCGCGTCAAGCAGGCCGAGGCGGTGCTGGCCCTGATCGACAGCCTCCGGCTGAAGAACGCGCTCGTACTCGGCGACATCAACGCCTACGGCGAGGAGGACCCGATCCACGCCTTCGAGGACGCCGGGCTGACCAGCCTGAGCAAGAAGTACATCAAGAAGGACGACCGCTACAGCTACGTCTTCGACGGCCTGTCAGGTGAGCTCGACCACGTGCTCGCCGACAAGGGCGCGCGCAAGCTGGTGACCGGCGCCACCATCTGGCACGTCAACGCCGACGAGGGCCGGTTCATGGACTACAACACCGAGTTCAATCCGCCCTACCTGTACGCGCCCGACCCCTTCCGCTCCTCCGACCACGACCCGCTGCTGGTGGGCCTGAAGCTCTGAGATTCGCGCCCGGCCCCGGCCGGGGCCGGGCGCGAACCAGGACGTTCCGGTCGGCGTCCAACCCTGCATGATCCATGTGGCGCTCTCCCTCGCATTGGTCCTGTCCCCTGCGACGGTGACCGAGATCCCGAAGAACTTCCTGCTCACGGAGCGGGACGCGCGCAAGCCGCTGAGCCCTGACCAGGCCTACGAGATGGGCTACCGGATCAGCGACAGGCTCACCGTGCCGTTGGAGCTCAACCCGTGCGGGCACCGGCGCGCCGTCGACGGCGGCCGGCTGGCCGCCCGCACGATCACGCTCTGGACCAGCGCCCCCAGCGGCTCCTCCGAACAGCTCATCGTCTACAGGAGCCCGCGGGCCGCCCGGGCCGCGCTCACCCGCCTGCGCGCCGAGGTCAAGCGGTGCGCGCGCAAGGGCGACCCGTCCTCGCCCCAGCTCACGATCCGCTGGCGGACGAGCCCGGCCAGGATCGGCGACGAGGCCCTGGGCATGGGCTACCGGAGCTGGCAGGACGGCTACGAGAACCCGGCGGTCACCGGCATCGTCGCCCGCAAGGGCAGCGCACTGATGATCTACACCACCGACGAGGGCGCCTACAACCCCGGCGCCCTGACCAAGGAGGCCAGGAAGATGGCGGCCAAGGTGTGCACGCTGCCCGGCGTCTGCTGAGGCCGCCGTCGCCGTCAGGGAGCGGCCGGGCTACAGGATCGCCCTGGCGGCAGCGGTACGGCCCGAACCCCTCGGGTGACCATCCTCAGCAATCCACAAGAACCATTGCACAATAACTCTTGTACACCTAGAGTGCCCCTTATGTCTGATGAGTCGATCACCGATTCGCGGGTGCTCACCGCCATGGCGCACCCCCTGCGCCGCCGCCTGCTCGACCTGCTCAAAGTGAACGGGCCCGCCACCGCGAGCACATTGTCCCAGCGCACGGGGGAAGCGGTGGGCAACATCAGCCACCACCTGCGCACCCTGGCCGGGGCCGGCCTCATCGAGGAGGCGCCGGAGCTGGCCCAGGACCGCCGCGAGCGGTGGTGGCGCCGCACCTCGCAGACGCTGTGCTGGTCGTCCAACGACTTCACCAGCGACGCCGCCGGCGAGACGATCGCCCGGGCCCTCGAATCGATGAACCTGGAGCGGCAGACCGGCCACGTCCGCCGCTGGGCCGACCAGCCGCAGTCCGTGCAGGAGCAGTGGCCGCTCGGCCCCTTCTCCACCGAGACCTGGCTCCGGGTGACGGACGACGAGCTGGCCGAGTTCGCCGCCGAGATCGTCGCGGTGCTGAACCGGTGGGCCGAGCGCGACCTGCCCGACGACGGCCGGGACCGCGAGACCGTGTTCGCCTTCGCCAGGGCGGTGCCGGCGCAGCCATGACCTCGACCCCCACC
>NZ_VCKX01000569.1 GCF_005889725.1 Nonomuraea zeae | reverse complement strand
CCACCACCCCGGCCCCGCCCACGCGCCTGGAGACGTCGGTGAGCCGGTCGCAGGACAGTGATAGCCGGATCCTGGCAATGCCGGTCAGGCAAGGGCGGTGACGGTCAGGTCGTGGCGGCGGCGGTGGCGGGAGCGGTGGCGGCCAGGTCAGGTCGTGGCGGGGGCGGCCAGGTCGTGGCAGTGGCGGTGGTGGTCAGGCAAGCGCGGTGGTGAACGTCGCTTCGCGGGTATCTTTACTGCTCGTTCTGAGGAAGGTGGGCCTTGGCGTCCTCGTAGGAGGCGCCGCCGGACACCTCAGCGGGCTTGTAGACCAGATACAGCACGCCCGTGGTGAACGTCTCGGAGCTGATCAGCTCCAGCGGGACGGAGGTCTCCCCCTCGTCGAACAGGCGCTCACCCTTGCGGACGGCGATCGGGTGCACCAGCAGGTGCAGCTCGTCCAGCAGCCCCACGGCCAGCAGCTGGCGGATCACCGAGACCGAGCCGCTCATGGCGATGCGGCCGCCCGGCTCCTTCTTCAACGCCGTCACTGCCTCGACCAGGTCGCCCTGCAGGAGCTCAGAGTTCCGCCAGGTGAACTCCAGAGGCTGACGGGACACCACGACCTTCCGCGCGTCGCCGAGCGTCTTCGCGTAGCCGGCGTCCTCGCCGCCCTCGGCCTCCCGCTCCGGCCACGCTCCGGCGAAGCTGTCATAGGTCTTGCGCCCCAGAAGGAGGGTGTCGGCCGTCTGTGCCGTCACAGCGGCGCCCATCTCGTCGTTGAAGTACGGGAAGTGCCACTCCGCCGGGTCCTGGACGACTCCGTCAAGCGAGATGAACAGGCTTGCGACGATCTTCCTCATGATGCTTCTCCATGGAAGGGGTGAGGCCGTCCGGCCTCGCCGTTCTGATGTGTCCGTAGTCTCGCGAGACCGGCTTACGGATTTCTTAAGATCTCGCTTCGGACGGGACGGCTACAAGGACGCACGCGCGACGGGGTCCCGTCCGAGTGATGGATCAACGATCTCCTCGCGCCTTGCCTGACAGGCGAGCAGGGCTGCGCGGGCCAGAACTCACACCGTTCTCTGCGGGACGCGACCATGCGCGACAGGTGTCCCGCCGAGGGGCGGACGCACAACGACCTGAAGATGGTGGGTCGGCTCTGGCGGCGGGCATCGCGTGATCAGCGGCGCTTCCAGAAGGTCGGAGGCCCCTGTGATCGTGGTGGTGGGGGTCGCCCCCTCCGGCTCGCTCGAGCCGCTTGAAACGATTGGTTTGTCCACAGGCGCTTCGATTTTTGGTCTGGTTGAGCTGTGATTGTGTGTGGTTGCGGTATCTGAATGGTTTGCGAGGAGGATGCGTTGTCCGAGGTCACGGTTGTCGAGGTGCCGCAGTGGCGCGGGTCTGGGGCGCGTACGGCGGAACGGTTGCGGGAAGGGGCCCGGCTGCTCGCCGACATGGTGAAGGCGGATCGCCGAGTGCGGGTCGATGTCGATGACGACCTGGTCAGCACCGCCGCCAAGATCCGCGCGGCGGTTTCTCAGGTGGATGACGGACTGCTGGTCACTGCGGGCGGGGATTGCGGCGTCGAGCTGGAGCCGGTCGCCGCGGCGCGGAAGCGGCACGGGGATCGGCTGGTCGTTGTCTGGTTCGATGCTCATGGGGACCTGAATACGCCCGGTTCTTCGCCTTCTGGGGCCTATCACGGGATGGTGTTGCGGGCGCTCACGGGAGAAGGGCCCGAGGGGCTGGTGGCTGGGGAGCCGGTGAGCACTGGGCGGATCGTGCTGGCCGGGGTCCGGGACCTTGACGCGGCTGAGGCGGCGTTCGTCGAGGCTCATGGGGTGCGCCATCTTTCTGCAGTGGACGCCGATGCACTGCTGGAGGGGATCGAGGAGTCGGGGCCGGCTGATGGGGAGGTCGCTGTCTACGTGCATATCGACTTCGATGTGCTCGATCCGACGATCTTCGAGAGTGTGGGGTGCCCCACGCCTGGGGGGATGCGGCCTCATCAGCTCCTTGATTTGGTTCGTGCGGTTGCCGGGCGGTTCGAGGTGGCTGGGCCGGCGCTCATGGAGTATGAGCCCTCGCGGGTGGAGGATCAGGAGCTTCTTTCCGGGCTGGTGGGGGAATTGGTGGCGGCTTGCGCTAAAAGGTGAGTCGCTCTGCTCTCATCAACATGAGTCCAGGTCCGGGTCCTAGTGGAGGGGTCGAGGTCGGGTCCGGACGTCGGGGTCGGGGTCCGTATGTCGGAGTCGGGTCCGCACGTCGCAGTCGGGTCCGGGTGGGGCTCCAGATCCGGATGGTGGGCTTGGGCCCCGGTTTGGGTTCGGGCCCGGCGCTCGGCACTTTGACGCGAGGTTCGGCGCTTGGGATCAAAGGTGAACTCAGGTCCGGCGTCCGGCGTTCGCGGTTCGCGGTTCGGCGTTCGGGCTGACCTACGGGGCCGGCGTACGGGGCCGGGTGATGCCTTTGGTGGGGTTGGGTCAGCCTGGGCGTACGGCGCCGCGGAAGGCGGTGCGGAAGTAGGACGAGGTCAGGAAGTTCGTCTTTCTCACCACGTCGCCGGTCTTCGGGGCGTGGATCATGAGCCCTCCGTGGAGGAAGAGGGCCACGTGGGTGGGGTCGCCGGTGCCGCCGCCGAAGAAGAGCAGGTCGCCCATGCGTCTCGCACGCAGGGCGATCCTGCGGCCCTGGCGGAACTGGGCGCCTGTGTAGTGGCTGAGTCTTACGCCCGCTCTGGACCAGGCGTAGAGGGTCAGGCCGCTGCAGTCGAAGCCTCTGGTTCTTGCACCCCTTCCGATGCCTAGGGTGGGGCCTTTCGCCGAGCCGCCGCCCCAGGAGAAGGAGACGCCCAGTTGGTCCAGGGCCGCGGCGGCGGCGATCTTGCCTTTGGTGGTGCCGGTCAGGAGGGCGGTGTGCTGCTTGGCGGGTGCAGGTGCAAGGGCTGAGGCCTGACTCTTATACACATCTCCGAGCCCACGAGACCCTAAGACAGCTCGTATGCCGCCTTCTGCACGAAAAAAAAGAGTTCCTTATCGCAACCTCCAAGATTTTTTGGTAGGAGTGGTGAAGGCAGCG
>NZ_VCKX01000568.1 GCF_005889725.1 Nonomuraea zeae | reverse complement strand
GTGGTGGGGGTGTGTCTGGATCGGGGTGCCGATCTGGTGGTGGCGGTGCTGGCGGTGTGGAAGGCGGGGGCGGCGTATGTGCCGATTGATCCGGGTCAGCCGGTGGAGCGGATCGCCTACATGCTGGGTGACAGTCGTGCGGTGTTGACGGTCACCAGTGCGGAGATCGCCGACGAACTGCCGGCCGGTCGAGGCCGGATGCTGGTGCTGGATGACGCTTTCACCGTGATGCGGTTGTCGATGGCTTCGGCTGAAAGGCCGGTGCGGCGTCTGAGCGGCGATCAGAGCGCGTATGTGATCTATACTTCGGGTTCGACGGGGCGGCCGAAGGGTGTGGTGGTGACTCAGGCGGCGCTGGCCAATTATGTGGGTTCGGTGCCGGGGCGGTTGGGCTTGGATGGTGGCCGGTTTGCGCTGGTGCAGGGTCAGGCTACGGATTTGGGTAACACGGTGGTGTTCGCCGCTCTCACCCTTGGCGGTGAGTTGCACATCGTGGCTGAGGGGGCGGCCACCGATCCTGAAGCGTTGCGTGCCGTGCTGGCTGGGCGTGGCATCGACTTCGTCAAGATGGTGCCGTCGCACTTGGCGGCGATGGGTCCGGGTTTGTTGCCCGGGCGGTCGCTGGTGCTGGGCGGGGAGGCTGCCGCGTCTGACTGGCTGGAGCAGGTTCTCGCGAACGCTGATGTGCGCGGGTGTGCGGTGTTCAATCACTACGGTCCGACCGAGACCACGATCGGGGTGGCCACCACCCGGCTGCCGGGTGGGCTGAGCCCGGTGGCCAACACCCGCCTGTATGTGCTGGACGAGTATTTGGCTCCGGTGCCGCCGGGTGTGATCGGTGAGTTGTATGTGGCTGGAGCTCAGTTGGCGCGTGGCTATCTGGGTCGTCCTGGGCTGACGGCGGAGCGGTTCGTGGCGTGCCCGTTCGGGGGCGGGCGGATGTATCGCACCGGTGACCGGGCCCGCTGGAGCGTTGATGGTGGGCTGGTGTTCGCGGGCCGGGTGGACGACCAGGTCAAGATCCGCGGCTTCCGTGTCGAACCAGGCGAGGTCACCGCGGCACTGGCCGCCTGCCCAGGTGTGCACCAGGCGGTCGTCGTGGCTCGGGAGGAAGCGCCCGGCGACGTCCGCCTCATCGGCTACCTGGTCGCCGACGACCCCGAGGACGCCCGCGACCTGCCCGCCACGGCCCGCAAGTTCGCCACCGACCGTCTCCCCGACCACATGGTCCCCTCGGCCTGGGTCGTGCTGGACGCGCTGCCGCTGACGAGTAACGGCAAGCTCGACCGCCACGCACTGCCCGCCCCCGACTACGGCTCCGCCCAGAGCGCGGGCGGCCGGCCGGCGGCCTCGGCACAGGAGGAGATCCTGTGCATGGCCTTCGCCGACGTGCTGGGCCTGGACGGCGTGGGCGTGGACGACGACTTCTTCGCGCTCGGCGGCCACTCCCTGCTCGCCGTCCGCCTGGTCAGCCGCATCCGCGCGCTGCTCGGGGTGGAGATCGAGATCCGCGCCCTGTTCGACACGCCCACGGTCGCCGGGCTGGCGGCCGGGCTGAACGGCGCCGCCCGGGCGCGCACGCCGCTGACCGCGGGCTCCCGCCCCGAACGGATCCCGCTGTCGTACGGCCAGCGGCGCATGTGGATCATCGCCCAGCTCGAAGGCCCGAGCGCCACCTACAACATCCCCGTCGCGGTACGCCTGGCCGGCCGGATCGACGGCCCGGCCATGGCCGCCGCCTTCCGCGACGTGCTGGAGCGCCACGAGGTGCTCCGCACGGTGTTCCCGATCGCCGACGGAGAGCCCTACCAGCGGATCATCCCTCTCGGCGACCTCGACTGGGAGCTGGCGACACAGCAGGTCGCACCGCAGGACCTGGCGGCGGCGGTGGACGAGGCGCGGGCGCACACCTTCGACCTGTCCGCCGATGCGCCGATTCGGGCCTGGCTGCTCAGCACCGGCCCCGAGGAGCACGTGCTCGTGGTCGTCGTGCACCACATCGCCGGTGACGGCTGGTCCTGGGCGCCGCTGGCGCGCGACGTCTCCGTCGCCTACGCCGCGCGCAGCGAGGGCCGGGCGCCGCGGTGGGAGCCGCTGCCCGTCCAGTACGCCGACTACGCGCTCTGGCAGCGCGACGTGCTCGGCGGCACCGACGACCCGGAAAGCCTGATCTCCAGCCAGGTCGCCTACTGGCGTGACACGCTCGCCGGCCTGCCCGAGGAGCTGGAGCTGCCGTTCGACCGGCCGCGCCAGGAGGTGGCCGGGCACCTGGGCAGGCGGGTGCCGCTGGAGGTCCCGGCCGACGTCCACGCCCGGCTGCGGGAGGTCGCCCGGTCCGAGGGCGTGACCATGTTCATGATGTTGCACGGAGCCCTGGCGGTCCTGCTGTCCCGGCTCGGCGGCGGCACCGACGTCCCCATCGGCTCGGCGCTGGCCGGGCGTACCGACGAGGCGCTCGACGGCCTGGTGGGCTACTTCGTCAACACCTTCGTGCTGCGTACCGACCTGTCCGGCGACCCCACCTTCCGCGAGGTGCTCGGGCGCGTCCGGGAGGCCGGGCTGGGTGCCTTCGCCCACCCGGACGTGCCGTTCGAACGCCTGGTCGAGGAGCTGTCGCCGGCCAGGTCGCTGGCCCGGCACCCGCTGTTCCAGGTGATGCTGCTGCTGCAGAACACCGCGAACGCCACCCTCGACCTGCCGGGCCTCGACGCGGGCCGGCGGCCGGCCGCGCGGGAAGCGGCAGCCGAGGAACGGTCATCCGGCGAAGCGGCACCCGAGGACGGGACCGCCGAGGATCTGGCCGTGGTGAAGTTCGACCTGGACGTGAGCGTCGGCGAGACGTTCGACGCCGAAGGCGCTGCCGCGGGCATGCGCGGCGCGGTCATCGGCGCGGCGGACCTGTTCGACCGCACGTCGGTCGTAAGCCTCGCCGAACGCCTCGTACGGGTACTCGCCACCCTGTCGGAAGACCCCGGCCGCCGGCTCAGCGCGGTGGACATCCTCGGGACCGCC
>NZ_VCKX01000056.1 GCF_005889725.1 Nonomuraea zeae | reverse complement strand
CGCCCGCCCGCCCCGATCCATCGAGATCTCGGCCTTGACCTCCTCCGGCAGGGCGAAGAAGGCCCGGCTGGCCCGGTCGAGCCGGGCGAGGAGGTCCGGCGGCACCCCGTGGCCCGAGACGTAGAAGAAGCCGTTGTCCCGGCAGGCCGCCCCGATGGCCTCGGCCACCGCCTGCTTGCCGGAGCTCCCGCGGGAGCCCGGATCCGGACGGGTGGCGTCGGAGAGGAGTGGCGCGACATCGATCACCGGCAGTTCGCTCACGCCACCATTCTCACCCCTTGTCGCGTCCGGCATCATTCCTCCCCGTCTCCGGCGGCGGGACTTAGCATCGAAGTCAGAACCCCCTGTGGGAGGCCAGATGCGCTTCATTCGCCGGAAGCAGGACGAGCCCGCCGAGCCTGGTCAGGTCACGCGCATCGCGCCGGCCGTCGCGTACGACGGCGACCTCTACCACCTGCCGGACTGGCCGCGGCGCCGCCAGGAGGAGCGGGAGCTCGGCCGCGCCCATGCCAACGACGGACAGATCGACACGCTCACCCTCCAGACCGGCAGCGTGCCACGCTTCCACGAGCTGGAGGACGAGCGCCTGGAGGAGCTGGCCAGGATCGAGGACCGTACGGAGCAGGAGGTCCAGCAGGCGCGGGCCGAGTTCGAGTCGCAGAAGATCCGGCTCGCGGAGTCGCAGCGCACGTTCGGCGAGGCCCGTAAGGCGCTCGACGACAGCCAGCACCGGGTCACCGAGCTGGAGCAGCCCAGCAGACGGCCGGGTGACGGCCGCCCGAGCTCGATCGCCATCTCCGGCAGCCACTGGCCGGTCATCCGCCGCTGGCTGCCGGCCGCGCTCCTGCTGCTGCTCCTCCTGATCGTCGAGGTGCCCATCCTCTACCAGGTGATCCTCAGCTGGGGCGACAGCGTTGCGATGACCGCCCTGCTCGCCGCGGGCGCGGCCCTGATCATGCTGGTGGCCCCGCACATGTACGGGCGGGCGTTCCGGTCCTGGCAGGAGCACGGCAGCTCGGCCAAGGGCCGCTGGCTGCTGGCCGGGGTGGCGCTCGTCTGGCTGGGACTGATCGTCGCGGTCGCCGTCCTGCGCCGGGACGCCCTGGTCAAGCCCCTGGTGGTGGACGGCCAGGAGATCGGCCCCACCTCGGACGGCGTGGGGCAGCTCCCCACCATGATCCTCCTGCTGGCCCTCCTGGTGGCCACCGCCCTGATCGCCGCCGACCTGGGCCGCAGGATGCACAACCCGAACGACCGCCGCCTCAGGGAGCTGCGCGCCAAGCGTGACGCCGAGGCCAGGACCTGCGCCGCCGCCCAGGCGGCCTACCAGCGGGACGCGGGCTACGCGGAGAGCGTCGCCCAGTTCCTCCAGGCGGTGGACCGGCGCAGGGCCAGCCGGTTGCGGCAGCTGGACAGCGGGTTCGACAGCCTGGCGACGGCCTATCTCGGGGGAGTGGTGGAGGGCCTGCGGGACCCGGAGGCCGCGAGCTGGGCGGAACGCATCGTCCTGCGGCGCCGTACCCGCTCCTGAGCCGGACGCAGCCGCCGAGCGCCGGGCTCGGCGGCTGCCCCGGGCGGCTCACGCGGTCGAGAACGTGAGCCAGTTGACGTTGACGAAGTCGGCCGGCTGGCCGCTGCTGAAGGTCAGGTACACCGTGTGCGTGCCGGTCACGCCCGAGATGTTCGCCGGCACCGTACGCCAGCTCTGCCAGCCGCCCGTGCTGGCCAGCGCGAAGTCACCGATGACCGCGCCCGTCGGGCTGTCCAGCCGGACCTGCACCAGACCGCTGACCCCGGCCGCCGCTCCTGAGGCCACCCTGGCCTTGAACTGCCTGGCCGCCTCCGTGCCGAAGTTCACCCCGTCGAAGCGGAGCCAGTCGCCGTTGGAGATGGCCCCGACGTTCTGGCCGCCGCCCGTGTCGGTGGTCGTCTCGACGATGGTGCCCGACTGGGCCTGGTAGCTCTCGGCCTGGATGGTCGAACGCGCGTCGACGCCCCCAGGGGGAACGGTCGGCGTGACGGTCGGGGTCGGGCCGGTGCCGCTCTGCCAGACCGCCACGTAGTCCACCATCATCGGCCTGCCCGGCACGGTCGCCGCCGTCGGCGTCTGGCCGCCCAGCGCGTTGGGGAAGGCGCCGCCCATGGCCACGTTCAGCAGCAGGAAGTAGCCCGCGTGCCCGGTCATGTTGCTCCAGGTCGTCGCGTCGAACTGCGACTGGCTCACGCTGTGGAACTGCTGGCCGTCCACGTACCACCGCAGCTGGTTCGGGCTGACGCTGCGGTCCCACTCGAAGCGGTAGGTGTGGTAGGCCGCCTGGCAGGTGGAGCCGGGGCAGGCGCGGTTGGCGCCGAGGCCGGTGGTCTCGTTGCACGGCCCGCCCGGGTTGACGCCGCAGTGGAGCACGGCCCAGACGGAGTTGATGCCGTTGACGTTCTCCATGATGTCGAACTCGCCGATGGCCGGCCAGTTCCAGTAGTTCCCCCGGTACGGCGCGCCGAGCGCCCAGAACGCCGGCCAGTAGCCGAGGGCGGCGTTGCCGGTCACGTTCGGCATCTGGATGCGGCTCTCGATGCGCAGGACGCGCCCGTCGGCGGGCTTGAAGTCGGCCCGCCTGGTCTCGATGCGGGCCGAGGTCCACTCGCCCGATGAGCTGCGCAGCGGCGTGATGCGCAGGTTGCCCGAGCCGTCGAGGCTGAGGTTGGAGGTGCTGGAGGTGTAGTTCTGGATCTCACCGGTGCCCCAGTTGCCGGGGCCGCCCGGGTACGCGTGTCCCGTGTCGATGATCCAGTTGGACGACGAGGGCAGGGTGTTCGCGCTGCCGTTGAAGTCGTCGGACCAGACCAGAGACCAGCCCGACGGAGTCGCGGGGACGGTGGCGGAGGCGCTGACGGCCACTTTGACGAGCAGGCCGGTGAGTGCCAGGAGCACCGCGGCCACTGCCGCCAGGCGGCGCCGGTGCCGGGTCGTTGTCGTCATTCTTGCTCCAGAGGGGGTGTGGAGGCGGAGAGAGAGCGCTCTCTCAGGCGATGTGAACACAGGGCTTACTTCCTGTCAATATTCCGCACTGACAGGTAGTCGCGGCTGTGATGCGCCCTGGGGAGAGACAGGAGAGAGCGCTCTCGGGTCGAGCCCCGGCGGGCAGTTGCGAACAGGAGGCCGGGTCCGCGGAAGCCCGCTCAGAGCAGGTCCACGGTGGTGGCGCCGGCGGCCTCGAACGCCTCCTTCCAGAAGCCTTCGAGCAGGGGGAACCTGTCAGGGCTGGACGTCTTCTCCCGCAGGAAGCCGTGGACGGTCACCGCGTAGCCGGTCAGGTCGGGCAGCAGGCGCGCGGTCTTCAGCTCCTGGATCTTCTGCTTGCGCGCGCCCTCGTTCAGGTCCAGCCGGTTGATGTCCAGGTCGCCCCGGTTGTTGATCAGGTCGCTGAACACGATGATCTGGTGCGCCTGATCCGGCCGCCGCTGAGCGCTGAGCTGCTTGACCAGGTACCGCAGCGCGCCCAGCACGTCCGAGCCCTGGCCCTCGGTGGGGCAGTCGAACAGCTTGACCGCCCTCGGCAGCACCTCCGTGATGCGGTGCGCTCTGACGCGGTCCTCGACCATGGGGTTGTCGTTGGGGTTCTCGGCCTGGGTGGCGGCGATGGCGACCGGGTCCTGGCGGCAGGTGCTGCTCTCCGAGCTGCCGGTGACCGCCGCGAAGGCGATCCAGTCGCAACCCTGGGCGAAGGGCGGGAGTTTCGAGGTGACGTCGGCTCTCGACGTGGCGGGGTCGGCGTAGCTGGTGGAGTCGACGATCACGCCGCAGACGCCCTTGGCCTCCGTGCCGCACCCGGCCACCCCCGTCAGCGCCAGGGCCAGCACCGCCACCGCTCCTGACGCCCGCCGCAGGCTCTCCTTGCCGCCGCTCTCCTCCGCCATCAGTCGCCTTCCTGCCGATCCCGCCGATCCCGCCGAGACTCCGCCTGGCCTGGGCCCTCCGAGGTGTCCACGGCCTCCGGGGCAGGCGGCTCGTCCGTGGCGCCTGAGGGGGCGGGGGACAGCTGGTGCTGCCGTCCCTCCGGCAGCTCGGCGGGACGTTCGCCGCGCGGCCCCCGGGCGGAATCCCTCGGCAACTCCCTGGGCAGGACCTCGGCGTGCCACACCTCGATCCGCTCCTCGACCTCGCGCAGGATCCGCCCGATCTCCTCGCGCCCGGAGACGGCCGCGGGAGTGCCCCTCGTGGCGTCCACCGCGATGACCTCGCCCTTCCACAGGGACGGGATCTCCTCCTTGCGCGGATGCGCCTTGAGCACGCCGCTCTTGTAGGCCGCGATGAGCTGCTCGGCCCGGGCGTGCACGGCCTCCACCTCGTGGTCGCGGTCGATCAGCGCGCTCTCCCACTCCTGGGTGAGGTGCTCGATGCGGGCTCGGGCCCGCTGCACGTTGGCGTTCGCCTCTTCGACCACGGCCCGCCGCCGCGCCTCCGCCCGCCGCACCCTGGCCTCGGCGATCGAGATGAACGGATCCACCGGCGGCCGTTCCTCCTCGCGCGGGCCCCGGGGACGGTCAGGCTCCGGCTCGGACCCGTCGTGGGCCGTGGCGGCGTGGCCGTTCGCGGAGGCGGCGGCCGGCTCCGGCCGGGTGTCGCTCCTGCCCAGCTCCCGCAGGATGACCTCGCGCGCGCCCAGCGCCCGCTCGAGTAACGCCGTACGCGCGGTGGCGAGTCGCCGGTCCACCTCGGTGACCTGTTCGCGGGCCCGGGCGCGGATCTCCGTCACATAAGAAGGTTGGAACTCCGGATTCGTGAACTCGCCTAAAGGGTGTTCGCGGGCGTCCCTCATCCCCCGCCGACGGGCCTCCTCCCGCTCGGCCGGCGGATCGTCCCGCTTGAACAGCCGCGACAAGAACGCCATCCGCGTCTCCCGGCTCCGGCCGGACCGGCACCCGGCCCGAGTGTCCCTGACTCCCCAGACTAATCGGCCACTTCCCCGAATGGCGGTGATGTCACCCGATGGCGCGGTGTCCTGCGTGACCACGTAACCGGCCCACGTCGCGCCGTTTCGGCGGCCAGCCGGTGAAGAGTCAGCGGGCGTCTCCCCGGAGGGCCGCCGGCGAAAGGCGGTGAAACGACTTGCGGCGCCGCACAGGGTGCGGCGCCGCAGGATCACGGAGGTAAGACGGTCGTCGGGTCAGCCCTTTTCTGCTTCGCCGGTGGCTTGTTCGAGGGCGTCTTCCGGGGATGCCTCAAGGTCCTGTTCGGCGTCGGCGCCCGCCTGGGCGGAGGCCTTGTCGAGGCGCACCCAGCTCGTCACGCTCTCCACCGCGAACAGCACGAACAAGTACGCCGTCAAAACCGCCAGCACGGGCGTCAGCACGTCAAGGGCGGCGCCCACCCCGATGATCAGCAGGCGCAGCTCCCAGCCGAGCCCCGCGTGGAAGACCCACGCGGGCGGCCAGATGCTCTGCCGGGTCCGGTAAACCGTGTCGTAAGTGTGATAACCCACGACGTACACCAGCACGAACAGCAGCCACTTGGGCGCCCCGCCCGCCAGGCCGATCGCGATCATGGCGAAGAACTCGGCACCGCGCAGCAGCGGCGGCGTGAGCCAGTCGAAGCGGCCCAGGTGGTCGCGCGGCGTCGTGGGCAGCACGAGCAGCAGCATGATCGCCACAGGCAGGAGCAGGATCGGGCCGGAGGTGAGCAGGCCGGTGACGGTGACGGCCACGACGGCCAGCAGGGCGATGAGCGCGGCGGGCACGGGCGGCAGGCCCTTGCCGAGCTTGCCCGACAGCGCGTGGGCGAGCGGGCCGTCGTCGCGGTAGGCGAGCAGGCGGGCGGTCTGGATGCGGCGGCGTTCCTCGTCGGGGTCCGGCGTGGGGGTGGCCATGGCCTGCGGAGCGGTGATCATACGAGCGACCTCATGAGGCGTCCGGTGAGGGTGTAGGCGGCGGCGACGGAGCCCCAGATCACCAGCGTGAGGAAGGTGATCCGGGCGTCGAAGAGGGCGGCGGTGATCGCGATGGCCGCGAACCGCTCGCCGATGGGGAACACGATCATCTTGCGCGCCCAGTGGACGGCGCGGAACTTGCCCGCCCGCGTCCACATCTTGAGCACGCCACGCAGACCCTGGCTGCGCTCCACCTTACGGCGTACGAGTGCCTGGCGGAGGCTGCGGTCGTCGGGGGCGTCCAGCGGCACGGTGGGCAGCGGGGACGGGGGCTTGCGGCGGTTGGAGATGCCGAAGGAGAAGTCGAGCAGGTGGCGCACCGACTGCAGGCCGATCGCGGCCAGCGCGAGGATCCAGATGTCGTCGCCGTTGCCGGAGACCACCCAGCCGACGGCCAGTCCGGCGAAGACGACGTATTCCTTGAACCGGTCGAACGTGGCGTCCAGCCACGCCCCCAGCACCCCGAACTTGCGGGCGTAACGGGCGACCTGCCCGTCGACGCAGTCGAAGACGAAGGCGAAGTAGATCAGCACGCCGCCCGCCACCATCCACGGCCGGTCGCCGGTGGCGAAGCAGGCGGCGGCGGCCACGCCCAGCACGATCGAGATCAGCGTCACCTGGTTGGGCGTCAGCCCGCGCCTGGCCGCCCAGCGGGCGATGAAGCGCGAGTAGGTGGAGACGAAGTAGGTGGTGAAGAAGCCGTCCGCGCCCTTGACCGCGTTGTCGAGCCTGGCCCGGTCCTCGTTCATGCCGGCCATCTCGGCGCCGGCCTCGTTGATCTCCTCCTGGGTGGTGACCCGGCGGTAGAACAGGTCGCGGCGGCCGCGGATGCCGACCGACACGCCGTTGCGCACCAGGCCGAACACGACGAGCTGGATCAGGTCGTCGTCCGCGCCGAACGCGTCGGCCATCTCGGCCAGCTCGCGGCACGTCTGCGCCAGGACCGGCGCGTTGCGCGCGCTCACGTGCAGCGGGCCGAGCAGAACGGCGTTGGGCCTGGTCACGGCGTGGTTGGCGGTGCCGACCGACACGACGCGGGACTTGCCGACGCGCGAGCGCACGGGCAGCCCCTCCAGGCGGTTGAGGCCGATCTCGGGCTCCGCCTCGTCGATCGGGACCGTCTCCTCCTGGACGGAGTCCTCCTGCGCCTCCTCGGTCACCCCCGCACGCGGCTCCTTGGCGACGAGTGCCAGCGCGCCGCGCTTGGCCTTGCTGATCTGGTAGATCAGCTCGTCGTGCACCACCGAGTTTTCCGGGATGATGAAGAGGTTCTCCGTTGCGGACTCCGCGACGTCGGCCAGTGCGCGCAGAGCGGCGGCCACGTCGCCTGACTCGATCGCGGCTGGTCGCGGATCCATGGTCGTGAGCTGGCTGCGCAGCCGCTCGGCCACGGAGGGATTGCCGGGTAGCGCGGCCAGCCTCAGGCCGGTCGGAGAGGTGTCGGGGCCGGGCGAGGCGCCCAGCAGGACCACGCGGGTCATGACTCCCTTTCGAGGCAGTAGCGGGGGGTTGAACAACGGGTAATGCGGGGACAGACGTCAAAGTCTAGTGAGGGTCACGCAAAGTCGGGTCACCAGAGCATGCCCGTAACGTCCCGACCGCCGGTATAGAGAGCGGCCGTAAGATGTCCGAGTGAGTCTCTACCGTGACGAAGGCGTGGTTCTGCGTACACAGAAGCTCGGAGAGGCCGACCGTATCATCACCATCCTGGCAAAGCGGACGGGGAAGATCCGGGCCGTGGCGAAAGGTGTCCGCCGGACGACCTCGCGCTTCGGGGCCAGGCTTGAGCCGTTCACGCACGTCGACCTGCAGCTCCACACCGGGCGTACGCTCGACGTCGTCACTCAGGCGGAGACGCTCAGACCTTACGGGGAGGCGCTGGCCGCCGACTATCCCCGCTACACCGCCGGCAGCGCCATGCTGGAGACGGCCGACCGGCTGACGCACGGGGAGAAGGAGCCGGCGCTGCGGCAGTTCCTGCTGCTGGTGGGCGGGCTGCGCACGCTGGCCGACCGCGATCACGAGGCCAGGCTCGTGCTGGACGCGTATTTCCTGCGCTCGCTGGCCGTGGCCGGCTACGCCCCCGCGCTGGACGCCTGCGCCAAGTGCCGGGCGCCGGCGATCAGGGCGTTCGCCATCGTGGCCGGCGGCGTCGTGTGCGGGGCCTGCAAGCCGGCCGGCTCGGCCGTTCCCGCCGGAGAGACGATCGGGCTCATGACCGCGCTGCTGCGCGGCGACTGGGCCGCCGCCGACGCTTCGGAGTCACGCCATCGCAGCGAGTGCAGCGGGCTCGTGGCCGCATATCTGCAATGGCACCTCGAACACGGAATACGCTCTCTCCGACACGTGGAAAGGGAGCCTGTGTGAACGTACGACCTCCGACCCCGCACCCGTCGGGCGCGACCCCGCCGCCGATCCCGCGCGAGCTGGTGCCCGATCATGTCGCCATCATCATGGACGGCAACGGCCGCTGGGCAAAGGCGCGGGGCCTGCCGCGCACCGAGGGGCACAAGGCGGGGGAGTCCTCGCTGTTCGACGTCATCGAAGGGGCTCTGGAGCTGGGCATCCCCTACCTGAGCGCGTTCGCGTTCTCGACCGAGAACTGGCGGCGCTCGCCCGACGAGGTGCGCTTCCTCATGGGCTTCAACCGCGACGTGATCAGGCGGCGGCGCGACGAGCTCAACGCCATGGGCGTGCGCGTACGGTGGGCCGGCCGCCCCGGGCGGCTGTGGAAGAGCGTCATCTCCGAGTTGCAGACGGCCGAGGAGATGACGGTCTCCAACCGCAAGCTGACGTTGCAGTTCTGCGTCAACTACGGCGGGCAGGCCGAGATCGTCGACGCGGCGGTCAAGCTGGCCGAGGACATCGTGGCGGGGCGGGTCAAGCCGTCCAAGGTCAACGAGAAGGTGTTCGCCCGCTATCTGGACGAGCCGGAGATCCCGCCGGTGGACCTGTTCCTGCGCTCGTCAGGCGAGCAGCGCTTCTCGAACTACCTGCTGTGGCAGTCGGCGTACGCGGAGATGGTCTTCCTCGACCGGCTGTGGCCCGACTTCGACCGCAGGGACCTGTGGGAGGCGTGCGAGACGTACGCCAAGCGCGACCGCCGCTACGGCGGCGCGATCCCCAACCAGGTCTAGCCTGCCGCTCTCCTGCGTTCCGGGGATTCCGCCTGGACTATTGACTATACGCGGGTATAGCTTGCTATCCATACGAATAGCGAGCTGTACACGCGAATAGGAGATGATGGCGGTGCGGTCTCCAAGAAGAGCCAGGCTGACACGTGCGGAGGCGGCCGGATGAGCGCCTTCGCGGGCACCGGCCACCTCGTCCGCCTGGCCCTGCGCCGCGAGCGCGCCATCGCCCCCTGGTGGATCCTGCTGACCGTGTCCCTGGCCCTGGTGATGGTCTCCTACGTCGAACGGGCCATGGGCACCCCGGAGCTCAAGGCGACCTACGTCGACCTCATCAGCACGAACGCCTTCCTGCGCGCCCTCGGCGGCGGCACCCCCGAGCCCCGGCTGGAGGTGCTCGCGACGTGGCGCAGCGGCGGGTTCCTGTACGTGGCGAGCGCGTTCGCGGCCCTCATGTCGGTCGTGCGGCACACCCGCAGGGAGGAGGACGCGGGCAGGAGCGAGCTGGTCCGCGCCGGCGTGGTGGGCCGCCGCGCGCCGCTGACCGCCGCCCTGCTGGTGGCGGGCGGCCTCAGCCTGCTCGGCGGGGTGCTGACCGGCGCCGTGCTGATCGCGATCGGGTTCGACCCGGTCGGGTCGATCGCGTACGGGGCCGCCATCACGGTCGCGGGCTGGGTGTTCGCGGCCGTCGCCGCGCTCGCCGCCCAGCTGGCCAAGAACGCCCGCACGGCCTCGGCGATCGCCCTGTCGGTGCTCGGCGCCTCCTACGTGATGCGGTACGCGGGCGACGCCGCCGGGCAGTACTGGCTGAAGGACCTGTCACCCATCGGGTGGAGCCATTTGGTCCAGGCGTACCAGGGCGAGCGCTGGTGGATGCTCGGCGTCTCCGTGCTGGCCGCCGGGCTCCTGGGCGCGCTGGCCTACCGGCTGCTCGACCGCCGCGACCTCGGCTCGGGGCTGCTGCCCGAGCGCCTGGGCAAGGCGGAGGCGGCCGAGCTGCGCGGCCCGGTCAGCCTGGCCTGGCGGCTGCACCGCGGGCTGCTGGTCAAGTGGGCGGCCGGGGTCGCGTGCTTCGCCGCGGCCGGAGCCGGGCTGAGCCCCCTGAGCAAGGACCTGCTCTCGCGGCCGAGCATCGTGGTCGAGAACATCATGAGCGTCCTCGGCGTGTCCGCCGAAGCGGCCCTCGGGGCCTACTCGTGGTACCTGATCCTGATCCTCGCCTACGCCGTGGCGCTCTATCCGGTGCTCATGACGTTGCGGCTGCGGTCGGAGGAGGTCTCGGGCCGGGCGGAGGCCGTACAGGCCACGCCGCTGACCCGCCTGCGGTGGGCGGCCGGGCACCTGGTGGTCACAGGGCTCGGCACGGCGGCGCTGATGGCGGTGGCGGGGCTGGTCTTCGGCACGGTGTACGCACTGCTCGTCGGCGACCTCGGCGCCGACCTGCCGCGCTTCCTGGCCGGGGCGATGAGCACCGTGCCGGCGGCCTGGTGCGTGGGCGCGGTCTGCGTGCTCGCCTACGGGCTGCTGCCCCGGGCGAGCGTGGCGATCTCCTGGGTCGTGTGGCTCCTGACCGCCGCGTCGGGGCAGGTCGCCGGCCCGTTGTACGGGCTGTGGGGCGGGAGCCCGCTGGAGCCGTTCCACTACGTCCCGAACGCGCTGATCGGGGCGTCGTCGGCCGTGCCGTCCGCCCTGACCCTGACGGCGCTCGCGGCGCTGCTCATGGGCGGCGGCCTGCTCGCCCTGCGCCGCCGCGACTTCGGCTGACGGGCGCTCAGGCCCGGCGGCGGGCGCGGTAGGCGGCCACGTGCATCCGGTTCCCGCACGTACGGCTGTCGCAGTAGACGCGCGACCGGTTGCGTGACTCGTCGACGAAGACGCGGTCGCAGTCGGGCGCCGAGCACGTGCGCAGGCGCTCCATCTCCCCTTCGACCAGCAGGTGCGCCAGCGCCACCCCGCAGTCGGCCGCCACGTGCTCGGCCAGCGTCGCGTCCGCCGCGAAGTAGTGGACGTGCAGCGGGTGGCCGTCGTGCTCCGTGAGCCTCGGCGTGATCCTGGTCTCCGACAGCAGCGCGTTCAGGGTGCGTACGGCGCTCGGCTGGTCGGGCGCGACGAAGACGCGGTGGAACGCCTCGCGGACGAGCCGCACCTGCCCCAGGTCGCGGGCGGTGAGCGCGCCGATGCCGCTGATCTGGTGGGAGTGCACGAACGCCTGGAGATCGGCCAGGGTGGCCAGGCCGTCGTCGCCGCCGGTGGACGGCGAGGTGTTGACCAGCTCGACAACGGTGGCCAAAGAATGCACCATGTCATGGCCAAACGGCATGTTGACTCCTGTCCGCTCCGGGTCCTAGCGTGGTCGCAGCGTATCTCCTGCGCGGGTATCCGGGGGTTTCCATGAGTGCACATCGGCGTATCGTGCTGATCGCGATCGCCGGGGCACTGATCATCTCCACCTCCGCGCCCCTGGTCCGGCTCTCTGGTGTATCGCCGGCCACGTCCGCCTTGTTCCGCTGCGCGTACGCCGTGCCGCCCATGCTCGTGCTGGCCTGGCTGGAGCGGCGCCGGCTCGGGCCGCTGCCGGTCAAGGGGATGGTGCTGGGCTGGCTGGCCGGGGTGGTCTTCGCGTTCGACCTGCTCTTCTGGCACCACGCGATCGACTACGTGGGCGCGGGCCTGGCGACCGTGCTGGGCAACCTGCAGGTGTTCATCGTGGCGTTCGCCGCCTGGGCGCTGTTCAGCGAGCGGCCCTCGTCACGGCTGATGGTGGCGACGCCCGTCGTGTTCGCCGGGGTGGTGCTGATCTCCGGCGTCTTCGACAGCGCCGCCTACGGGCGCGATCCGGTCATGGGCGTGCTCGCCGGCGTGGCCACGTCGATCGCGTACGCGGCGTTCCTGTTGCTGTTGAAGGCCGGCCCGCAGCGGGCGGTGGGGCCGCTGGCGCACGCGACGGTCGTCGCCACCGTGCTGATCGCGCTGCTCAGCCCGATGTTCGGGGGAGCGGACCCGGCGCCGAGCTGGCCCGCGCACGGCTGGCTGCTGCTGCTCGCGCTGGGGCCGCAGGTGCTCGGCTGGTCGCTGATCACGTATTCGCTGCCGCGCCAGCCCGCCGCGCTCACCGCGCTGCTGCTGCTGGTGCAGCCCATGACGACCGTGGCGCTGTCGACGCTGCTGCTCGACGAGCGCCCGTCACTGCCGCAGCTCGCCGGGTGCGCGGTGATCGTGCTGGGCGTGTTGTACGGCTCTCGCCGCGCTCAGCCCGCCCTGACCGTCGACGAGCAGGACGAGCAGGTGCCGAAGACCTCGACCGTGTGAGTGATCTCGGTGAAGCCGTGCTCGGTGCCGACCATCTCCGCCCAGCGCTCGACCGCGGGCCCGGCCACCTCCACGGTGTGCCCGCAGCGGCGGCAGACCAGATGGTGGTGATGGCTGTCGGTGGCGCACGCGCGATAGACGGACTCGCCCTCGTCCGTGCGCAGCACGTCGACCTTGCCCCCGTCGGCCAGCGCCTGCAGGGCGCGGTAGACGGTGGTCAGGCCGATCTTGGCGCCGTGCAGGCGCATCTCGGCGTAGACGTCCTGGGCGCTGCGGAAGCCCTCACTGTTGCGGAGGGTGTCGTGCACGGCATCGCGCCTCGTGGTCATGCGACCTCCTCGACGCGCAGCTTTGGTCGCTCGCTCACTGTTGACTCCTGGATACGGGCTCGCCGTACGAATTTACCGACCCCGAGGGCCAGGACGAAGCCGGCGAGCGCAAGAAGCACGATCGCGGCGCCAGGAGGAACCTTAGCCGAGTACGTGGAGGCCAGCAGCCCGCCGACGGACGCGAGCACGCCGAACAGCACCGCCAGTGCCATCGTCGAACGAAAACCCCTGGTGAGCTGCTGGCTGGTGGCCACCGGGATCACCATGAGCGCACTGACCAGCAGCAGGCCGACCACCCGCATGGCGATGACGACCGTGAGCGCGGCCGTGACGGCGATCAGCAGGCTCAGGAAGCGCACCGGCAGGCCGCTGGCCCTGGCCATCTCCTCGTCCTGGCAGAGCACGAACAGCTCCCTGCCGAAGATCAGGACCACCGCGATCACGGCGACGGCCAGCGCCCCGATGACCCAGATGTCCTGCGGAGTGACGCTGGCGATGGCGCCGAACAGGTAGGAGTTCAGCTTCGCGTTGCTGCCGCCCGGCGCGATGCCCATGAGCATGACGCCGCCCGCGATCCCGCCGTAGAACAGCAGCGCCAGCGCCACGTCACCGCTCGTCCGGCCGCGCGCCCTGACCAGCTCGATCGCCACCGCGCCGACGACGGACACGATCACGGCGGTCAGGACGGGGGCCGTCCCGGTCAGGAAGCCCAGCGCCACGCCGGTCAGCGCGATGTGGCCGACGCCGTCGCCCAGCAGCGCCAGCCGGCGCTGCACGATGAACGTCCCCACGGCGGGCGCGCACAGCCCCACCAGGAGCGCGGCGACCAGCGCGAGCTGGAAGAGCTCCTCCTGCAACAGCTCGAAGATCACCGTGGTTCCCCCTGCCAGCCAGTGAGCGGTCCCGCCGTCGTCTCGGTGGCGTGCGGGTGCTGGTGTTCGTGTCCGGGCCTGGCGCACTCGCCTTCCGGCCGCGGCGGCCTGCCGTCGTGCGCGACGCGTCCCTCGCGGATCACCACGCCGCGCGTGATGACCGGCTCCAGCGGGCCGAGCTCGTGCGCGACCAGCACGACCGTCTTGCCGTCACGCACCAGCCCGGAGAGCGTGTCGGCGAGCAACTGCTGGGTCTCGGCGTCCACGCCCGCCGTGGGCTCGTCCATCACGTATGTGTCCGGCTCCCCGGCCAGCGCGCGGGCGATGAGCACCCGCTGCTGCTGGCCGCCGGACAGCGACTGGACGGGGTCACCGGCGCGGTCGGCCAGCCTGACGGCCTCCAGCGCGGACGAGACCGCCGCCTTGTCGGCCGCGCTGGTCCTGCGCAGCCTGCTCTGCCTGGCGATGCGGCCGGAGGCGACGACCTCGCGGACGGTCGCGGGCACGCCGCCGCCGACCTGGAGCCGCTGCGGCACGTAGCCGATGCGCCACCAGTCGCGGAACTTGCCGGGCGGCGAGCCGTACATGAGGGTCTTGCCGCCGGTCAGCGGCGTGAGGCCGAGCAGCGCGCGGACCAGGGTGGACTTGCCGGAGCCGTTGGCGCCCAGGAGGGCGACGACCTCCCCGGGACATACGGTCAGGTCGATCCCCCGAAGGACGGGCTTGCCATCGAAGGAGACCCGGCCGTCGGTCATCGCGAAGGCCGTTTCGTTCATGCCGTACACCCCAGTGCTGTTTGTAGGGTTTTGAGGTTATCGCGCATGGCAGACAGGTAATCGCCGGAGGGCTTGCTCTCCAGCGGGTCGAGCACCGCCGTCCTCGCCCCGACCTGGCTCGCGAGCACTTCGGCCACCTTGGGGCTGACCAGGGTCTCGGTGAAGATCGTGGTCACGCCCTCGGCCTTGGCGACCTTGGCCACCTCGGAGATGCGCGTGGGGGAGGGCTCGGTGTCGGGGTCGAGCGTGATGCCGACCTGCTTGAGCTGGTAGCGGTCGGCCAGATAGCCGAACGCCTCGTGCGCGGTGACCAGCGTCTTGGTCTTGCACGTGCTCAGGCCCTTGGCGAACTCCTGGTCGAGCGTGCCGAGCGCGCTCACTGCCGCGGCGGCGCGGTCCTTGAAGCCCTGCGCGTGCGCGGGGTCGGCGGCGGCCAGGCGCTCGCCGAGCTTGGTGGCGACGGTGGCCAGGCGGTTTGGGTCGAGCCAGAGGTGGGTGTCATAAGGCGTCTCCGCGTGGCCGTGCTCCTCGCCCTCCTCGCCGGCGTGCTCGCCCGCGGGGATGGTGGTGACGGCGGTCGCGGCGTCGAAGCTCGTCTCCGCCTCGACCGCGTCGTCCACGGCGGGCTGGATGCCCTTGATGTAGACGGTCAGCGCGGCGTCGCGGATGCCGGTCACCTGCTGGATGCCCAGCTCCAGGTCGTGCGGCTCCACGCCGGGAGCGGTCAGTCCCGTCACCTGCACATCGGATCCGCCCACCTGCTCGGCCAGCCACTGCAGCGGGTAGAACGCGGCGACCACTTCGGGTTTGTCGCCCTGCCCTGGGGGAGTCTCAGCGGCACCGGAGCCACAGGCGGCGGTGGTGAGCAGGGTGGCTCCGGCCAGCAAACCGGCAGCACACGACCGGGAAAATCCTGACATCATGTGAGTCAGTATGCGCCAAAATGAAAACGGTTGTCAAAATCTCCCGCCGCGGCCCGGGGTTTGCGGGGCGACCACCGGGCGCTGAGCCGAAGGGGTGACCTGCTTCACCGCTATTAGTTGACACGACATATATGTCGTGTAATGTAATCGCCATGGCAATCAAGAAGGTCTCCGTAGTGAGCACCGGCACCGTGACCATCCACCCCGAGCACGTCCAGGCCTCGGGCAAGCCGCTCTACTGGTGGGTCATGACGTCGCGGCGGTGGACCGTCCCCCGTCCCATCAACGTGTACGTGATCGAGCACGACAACGGCCTGGTGCTGTTCGACACCGGCCAGGATCGGTCGTCGGTCACCGACCCGCGCTACTTCCCGGGCGGGCCGGTCGGGCTGTTCTACAAGCGCCTGGCCCGGTTCGAGATCGACGCGGATCAGACCCTCACCGCCCAGCTGGCGGCCCGGGGTCTCGACATCGCCGACGTGCGGACCGCGATCATCTCCCACCTGCACCAGGATCACATCGGCGGGCTGCGCGAGCTGGCCCACGCCGAGATCATGGTGAGCGCGCAGGAGTGGGCCACGCTCCACGAGGCCCGCCCCGAGCTGCGCGGGCTGCTGCGCGACCACATCGACCTTCCCGGGCTGCGCCTGCGCCATCCCGGCTTCCGGCCCGTGCCCGGCATCGCCCCCTTCACCGAAGGCCACGACCTGTTCGGTGACGGGTCGCTGGTGCTGGTGCCCACGCCCGGCCACACCCCGGGCTCGGTGTCCCTGCTCGTCCGGCGGCCGGGCCGCGACCCGCTGCTGATGGTCGGCGACCTCACCTACGACGACCACCTGCTGCGGGAGGGGCACCTCGCGGGGGTCGGCGAGCAGAACGAGCTGCGCGCCAGCACCGCGCTGGTCAACGAGTTCCGCCGCCGTAACCCCGGGCTGAGGATCCTGGCCGCCCACGACCCCGGAGCGGCCGCCGCCCTTGCCGCCGCGGAGGGTATTGGTGAGAGTGCCGCGTATGCGTCCCGCTGAGGAGTTCCGTTACCTGGTGCTGGCCGCCCAGCGTGAGGGCAACCGGCTGCTCGGGCAGGCGCTCAAGCCGCTGGGCGTCACCTCGTCCCAGGCCGAGGTCCTCCGCCTCCTCCAGGACCGCCAGCCCCTCACCCTGTCCGGCCTCGGGGACCTGCTCGTCTGCGAGAGCGGCAACAGCCCCAGCCGCCTCGTCGAACGGCTCGTCCAGGCCGGTCTCGTCCGCCGCCAGACCCTCGAACACGACCGCCGCCACATCGAGCTCACCCTCAGCCAGGAGGGACAGGAGCTCGCTCGCCGGATCGCCGCGATCGAGGACGACCTCTACGCCGCCATCGACGCCCTGGACGCCGACCTCGAACCGGCCATGGCCGCCCTGCGGGCCTTCGTGCGGGACCTTCCCTCAGGGCAGGCCCTCGCCCGGCGGGTCGGGGACGCGTGAGCGGGCGCGGCGTTGAGCTGGAAACAGGGGACGCCATACGGCGGCTGGGGGCCAGCGCGGCCGTACGGCATCCCTGTTGTCACCCCGTGCTCTGAGCGGCGGCTGAGCCGTAGCCGCCGCTCGGGGTGACGTTCAGGCGCCGCTCGCCCGTGTAGACGTTCATCGAATCCCCGCGCAGGAACCCGATGAGCGTCAGCCCCTCTTCAGCGGCCAGTTCGGCCGCGAGCGAGGACGGCGCCGAGACCGCGGCGAGCACGGGGACGCCGCCCATGACCGCCTTCTGGACCAGCTCGAACGACGCCCGTCCCGACACCATCAGCACGGTGCCGCGCAACGGGAGCCGGTCGTTCCTGAGCGCCCAGCCGAGCAGCTTGTCCACCGCGTTGTGCCGGCCCACGTCCTCCCGCACGCACAGCGGCTCGCCGTCCGCCGTGAACAGCCCGGCCGCGTGCAGCCCGCCCGTCCGGTCGAACACCCGCTGGGCCGCACGCAGCCGGTCGGGGAGCGCGGCGACGACCGACTGCGTCAGCCGGACCGGGTCGTCGCCGGCGCTCCACCGGGCCACGGTGCGCACCGCCTCCAGCGACGCCTTGCCGCAGACGCCGCAGGAGGAGGTGGTGTAGAAATTACGCGGCTCCGGCGCCGGCACGCCGGGCGCCAGCCGCACGTCCAGGACGTTGTAGGTGTTGCCGTCGTCCACCGTCGCGCCCGCGCAGTAGCGGATCGTGGCGATGTCGTCGGGCGAGCCCACCGCGCCCTCGCTGACCAGGAACCCGGCGGCGAGGTCGAAGTCGTCGCCGGGGGTGCGCATGGTGACGGTCAGCGGCGTGCCGTCGAGCCGGATCTCCAGCGGCTCCTCGGCGGCCAGCGAGTCGATCCTGCGCGTGCGGGCGGTGTCCTTGACGCGCAGGATGTGCCGCTTGACGGTGACCCTAGACACCGGGCCCGCCGTTCCGCCGGGCCGTCGGGCTACACATAGCCGTACCCGAAGCGGCCCTTGACGCACAGGTTGCCCTTGGTGACCGGGTTGTCGTGCGGCGAGGACACCTTGACGATCTTGTTGTCCTGCACGTGCAGGGTCAGGTTGCAGCCGACCCCGCAGTAACTGCAGATCGTCGTGGTCTCCGTCTGCCGCGTCTCGTCCCAGGTGCCCTCGGCCCGCATGTCGAACTCGGTCTTGAACGACAGCGCCCCCGTCGGGCACACCTCGACGCAGTTGCCGCAGTAGACGCAGGCCGAGTCGGTGAGCGGGGCGTCGAACTCCGTGGAGATCGTCGAGTCGAAGCCCCGGCCGGCGACGGCGATGGCGAAGGTGTTCTGCCACTGGTCGCCGCAGGCGTCCACGCACTTGTAGCACATGATGCACTTGCTGTAGTCGCGTACGTAGAGGTCGTTGTCCACCTTCGCGGGCTGCTCGACGGTGGCCGCGCCGGGGCCGAACCTGGCGGGGTCGGCGCCGTACTCGGCGACCCATTCGGCGGCCCTGGGCGTGGTCGACAGGTCCACCGAGGAGCCGAGCAGCTCCAGCACCACCTTGCGGCTCTGCCTGGCCCGGTCGGTGTCCGTGCCGACCTTCATGCCGGCCTCGGCCTTCCTGGAGCAGGCGGGCGCCAGGGTCCTCGCGCCCTCCACCTCCACGACGCAGACGCGGCAGGCGTTCTTCGGGGTGAGCGTGTCGCCGTAGCAGAGGGTCGGGATGTCCTTCCCGGCCGCCGAGCAGGCGTCGAGGATGGTCGAGCCTTCCGGCACGCGGACGGCCTCGCCGTCGATCTCGACGTCGATGAGCCGCCGGGGCGGCTGGAGCGGGATCATTTGAACACTCCCAGGCGGTCGATGGCCGATTCGACGGCGTTCCAGGCGGTCTGTCCGAGGCCGCAGATCGAGGCGTCGCGCATGGTCTGGCCGACCTCGCGCAGCAGCACGAGATCGCTCTGATCGACCCGGCCCGACAGCCGGTGCAGGGCCTCCTCCTGGCGTACGGTGCCCACCCGGCAGGGCACGCACTGGCCGCAG
Organism: Nonomuraea zeae; assembly: GCF_005889725.1. Classification (GTDB taxonomy): domain Bacteria; phylum Actinomycetota; class Actinomycetes; order Streptosporangiales; family Streptosporangiaceae; genus Nonomuraea; species Nonomuraea zeae. The sequence continues at coordinate 32,444 of NZ_VCKX01000056.1, read as the reverse complement.
GACTCGTCGCGGAAGAACTCCGCGATGCGCAGCAGGAGCCGCTTCAGGTCCACGGTGTCGTCGATGACGAGCACCACGCCGGAGCCGAGCGTCGCCCCCGCGCTCCTGGTGCCCTCGAAGGTGAGCGGGATGTCCAGGTCGGTGACGAACGCGCCGGCCGCGCCGCCGAGCAGCACCGCCCTGGTCGTGCCGGTGGTCCCGGCCAGCTCCAGCAGCTCCCGCAGGGTGGCGCCGAACGTGAGCTCGTACACGCCGGGCCGCTCGACCGCGCCGGAGACGCAGAAGAGCTTGGGCTCGGCCGCCGCGTACGCCTGCGCGCCGCCCTCCAGGATCGGCAGCACGTTGACCAGGGTCTCCACGTTGTTGACCACCGTCGGCTTGCCGAACAGGCCCTTCTCCACGGGGAACGGCGGCTTGCTGCGCGGCTCGCCGCGGTGGCCCTCGATGGAGTTGAAGATCGCGGTCTCCTCGCCGCAGATGTACGCGCCCGCGCCTCTTCGCAGCTCGATGTCGAACGACAGGCCCTTGCCGAGGATGTCGTCGCCGAGCAGCCCGCGGGAGCGCGCGGTGGCGATGGCGTGCTGGAGCCGGGCGGTCGCCCGGGGATATTCGCCCCTGATGTAGAGGTATCCCTTGGCGCAGCCCGTGGCGTAGGCGGCGATCGTCATGGCCTCGACCAGCGCGTACGGGTCGCCCTCCATGATGACCCGGTCCTTGAACGTGCCAGGCTCGCTCTCGTCGGCGTTGCACACCAGATAGTGCGGATGGTCGGGCTGCCGGGCGGTCGCCTCCCACTTGCGGCCGGTCGGGAAGGCCGCGCCGCCCCTGCCGACCAGGCCGGAATCCAGCACCTCGCGGATCACCCCGGCGGGCCCGAGCTCGAACGCCCTGCGCAGGGCGCTGTAGCCGCCGGCCGCCCGGTAGGCGTCCAGGCTCGTGGGATCGACCGTGCCGACCCGCCGCAGCAGCGTCAGGCCGGGCTGCCCGGCCTGCGGCACCGCCTTGGCGACCGGCGCGTCCCCGGCCACGTCGAGCCGCGGCGTGCTGCCGTTGGGGCTCGGCGCGGTGGCGACGGCGTCGGCGGCGGTGCTGACCATGCTGTCGGGGTTCGCCGGGGCGTACACCTGGGCCTTGGGCGGGAGGCCGGCCTGGAGGGCGAGCGCGGCCGGGGCCCGCTCGCACAGGCCGAGGCAGGGGCTCTCGTGCCAGGACGTGCCCGGCGGGCCGAGCCGCTCCTCGACCTGGTCGCGTACGCGCTGTGCGCCCTTGGCCTGGCAGGCCAGGTCGGTGCAGACGTGCAGCACCCGCTCGGGGCGCGGCTCCATGGAGAACAACGAGTAGAAGGTGGCCACGCCGTACGCCTCCGCCGGCGGCACGGTGAGCCGCCGGCAGATGTATTCGAGCGCGCCCTCGCTGATCCACCCGATCCGGTCGTTGACCGCGTGCAGCGCGGGCAGCAGCAGGTCGCGGGCGGACTCGGACTTGGCGGCCGAGCGCAGGTCGGCGTCGGTCCTCGTACCGCCGTCCCAGGCGGTGGCGGGCGCACCCAGCAGGGCGTCGACCGCCGCGCGCTCCTCCTCGGACGGCTCAGCGCCACGGAATCTCAAATCCATCTGATCACCCGGCCTTGACGAGCTTCTCGACGCGTACGGCCGCCGCCTTGAACTCCGCCGTGCCCGCGATCGGGCAGGTCGCCTCGATGGTGAGGGAGTTGGTGTCCACGTCGTCGGGGAAATGCATGGTCATGAACACCAGCCCGGGCCGCAGCGCGGGGTCGATGTACACCGGCGCGATCACCGAGGCGCGCCGCGAGCTGATCCGCACCTCTTCGCCCGCGACCAGACCGAGGCGCTCGGCGTCCTCCGGGCACAGCTCGACGGTCTCGCCACGGCGCAGGGGCGAGGCGAACCCCGACGACTGCACGCCGGTGTTGTAGGAGTCGAGCCGGCGGCCGGTGGTCAGCCGCAGCGGATACTCCTCGTCCAGCAGGTCCACCGGCGGCGAGTGCCGCAGCACCGCGAACGGCGCCGGCGTGCCCCGCCGGACCGGGTCGCTCTCCCACAGCCGCCCGTGCAGGTAGGGCGGCTCCAGGGAGTCCTCCGACGGGCAGGGCCACTGGATGCCCTGAAGATCGGTCAGCCGCTGGTAGGTCATGCCCGCGTGCTGGGGGGACAGGGCGCGCAGCTCGTTCCAGACCTCTTCCGCGCCGTCGTAGTGCCAGTCGTGGCCGAGCCTGCGGGCCAGCTCGCACATGATCCAGATGTCGTCGCGGGCCTCGCCCGGCGGCTCCAGGGCCTTGCGCACCCGCTGGACCCGGCGCTCGCTGTTGGTGAACGTGCCGTCGGCCTCGCACCACGCGGCGCTGGCCGGCAGCACGACGTCGGCCATCTGGGCGGTCTTGGTGAGGAAGATGTCCTGCACGACGAGGTGGTCGAGCATGGACAGGCGCTTGATGCAGGCGAGCGAGTCGGCCTCGGACTGCACGGGGTTCTCACCGATCAGGTAGCAGGTGGTCACCTCGCCGTCGGCCATTCCCTCCAGCATCTGGGTCAGGTTGCGCCCGTACCTGGGCTGGATCTCCTTGCCCCACACGCCCTCGAAGCGCTCCCTGACGCCCGGGTCGAGGAGGTCCTGGAAGCCGGGCAGCCGGTTGGGGATGGCGCCCATGTCGCCGCCGCCCTGCACGTTGTTCTGGCCGCGTAACGGCGACAGGCCCGAGCCGTAGCGGCCGACGTGGCCGGTCAGCAGGGACAGGTTGATCAGCGCTCGTACGTTGTCCGTCGCGTTGTGGTGCTCCGTGATGCCGAGCGTCCAGCAGAGCTGGGCGCGGTCGGCGCGGGCGTAGGCGTGGGCCAGCTCCCGGATGGCCGCCCCCGGCACGCCGGTGACCTGCTCGGCGGCGCTGAGCGTCCACGGCTCGACCGACGCCTTGAACTCCTCGAAGCCGGTGGTGGCGCGCTCGATGAACTCCTCGTTGTGCAACCCGGCGTGGATGATCTCGCGGGCCACCGCGTGGGCGAGCGGGATGTCGGTGCCCACGTTGAGCCCCAGCCACAGATCGGCCCACTGGGCGGTGCCGGTGCGCCGCGGGTCCACCGCGAACATCCGCGCGCCCTTGCGGATCCCCTTCAACACGTGCTGGAAGAAGATGGGGTGGGCGTTGCGCGCCGCTGAGCCCCACATCACGATCACGTCGGTGTCCTCCACCTCCTGGTAGGAGGAGGTGCCGCCACCGCTGCCGAACACCGCCGACAACCCCGCCACGCTGGGCGCGTGACAGGTGCGGTTGCAGGAGTCCACATTGTTGGTGCCGATCACCACGCGGGTGAACTTCTGCCCGACGTAGTTCATCTCGTTGGTGGAACGGGCGCACGACAGCATCGCGAAGCTGTCGGGGCCGTGTCTGGCGACGTTGCGGCGAAAACCCTCGGCCGCTCGCTCCAGCGCTTCGTCCCACGTCGCCTCGCGCAGCACGCCGTTCTCGCGCACCAGTGGATGGGTCAGGCGGTCATAGCTCATGATCCCTCCATTCTGTATACAGACTACGGTATTCCCAGCTAGACCGCGCGGACAAGGTTCTCGTTCAGCAGATCGCTGACCGCGTGGATCGCACGCAGCGTCGGCACGTCGGCGCCGGTCAGGTCGGCCAGCTCGACCACCGCGGCCAGCAGCACGTCCAGTTCCAGCGGCTTGCCCTTCTCCAGGTCCTGAAGTGTGGAGGTCTTGTGCTCGCCCGCCTTCTCCGCGCCCCGCAGCCGGCGCTCGATCGAGATCCCCGGATCGCAGCCGACCCGCCGGGCCACCTCGACCGTCTCCCGCATCATGGCCACGACCAGCTCCCTGGCGCCGTCGTGGCGGCAGATCCCGGCCATGGTCGCCCTGGCCAGCGCGCTGATCGGGTTGAAGGCGATGTTGCCCATCAGCTTGATCCAGACGTCCCGGCGGAGATCGCGCTCCACCGGGCACTTGAGCCCGCCCGCGACGGCGGCCTCGCTGAAGGCGGTGCAGCGTACAGTCAGCTCGCCGGTCGGCTCGCCGATGGAGAAGCGGGTGCCTTCGAGGTGGCGGATCACGCCCGGTTCCTCGATCTCGGTGGCGGCGTAGACGACGCAGCCGATCGCGCGGTGCAGCGGCAGCGCGGCCGTGACCGCGCCGCCGGGATCGACGCTCTCGATGCGGTAGCCCTCGTGGGGGCCCTTGAGCCCGTGGAAGTACCACCAGGGGATGCCGTTCTGCGCGGCGATGATGCTCGTGGTCCCGTGCAGCAGCGGCTTGATCATGGGGCCGGACGCGGCGTAGCTGTTCGCCTTGAGGCCCAGGAAGACGTGGTCCACCGGACCGACCTGTGCGGGGTCGTCGGTGGCGTGGGGATGGGCGACGAAGTCGCCCCTGGGGGTGAGCACCCGCACACCGGCGCTACGGATCGCCTGCAGGTGCTGGCCTCTCGCGATGAGGTGCACCTCGACTCCCGCCCGGTGGAGGGCGGCCCCCACGTACGCGCCGATGGCGCCGGCGCCAAGAACAGCGACCTTCATGCTGCGCTCCGTTCTCGCGTCGGATTGTCAGTCCGGGTTTCCGTGACCTGGAGGCGGCTCGCTGATCGCGGCCCGCAATGGGTACTGGTCCCGTAACTCGCGAGGGCCGCCGGCCGCGGCCCATCGTCGTGCATTCGGTATACAGTATGGAAAAAAACGGGTCAAGGAGCGTGCCAGTGACCGATGTTCGGCATGATCCAGTGGTGGAAGCGATGTCATGGACCTCCGCGCGAGCGCTCGCGGCCGAGGCTGCCTGTCCGTTGGAACCCGTGCCGGTGCCCCTTGACGAGGCGCTCGGCTCCCGTCTGGCCGTGCCGTTGCGCGCCCTGGTCGCCGTGCCGGGGGCGGACGTGTCGGCGATGGACGGCTACGCCGTGGCGGGGGATGGCCCCTGGCGCGTGGTCGGGCGCGTGCTGGCCGGGGGCGCCGTGCACGCGGCGGAGCTGCGGCCGGGGGAGGCGGTGGAGATCGCCACCGGCGCCCCGGTGCCCGGCGGCGCCGAGGCGGTGGTCCCATGGGAGCGCGTCACGATCGCACCGGCCTCAGGCGGGTCGGCGTCAAGTGGTCCGGTTTCGGGTGGGCCGGTGTCGCGCATGCGGGCGGCGAGGGTTCCCGCATGGGGCGACGACGTCTGGATCGAGGGCGCCGTGGAGGTGGGGCGGCACATCCGGCGCAGGGGCGAGGACATCGCCGAGGGCGCTGTCGTGCTGGGCGCGGGCACGGTGGTGACGCCCGTGGCGCTCGGGCTGGCCGCGGGGCTCGGGCACGACGTGCTCCTGGTCCGCCCCAGGCCGCGCGTGACGGTGCTGGTCACCGGGGACGAGGTGGTCCAGCAAGGGCTCCCCGGGCCCGGACGCGTCCGCGACGCCATCGGGCCGTTCCTGCCCGGGCTGGTCGAGTGGGCCGGCGGCCGGATCGCCGGCACGCTCCGGCTCCCCGACGGCGCTCACCCCCTCCACGACGCCCTCGCCCTCCCATCCAGGCCCGCCACCGCGCCGCCCGGGCCTGCCAGCGCGTCGCCCGGGGCCGCCTTCGCGCCGGCCTCGGCGGCTGACGTGCTGGTCGTGTGCGGGGCCTCCGCGAAGGGGCCCGCCGATCACCTGCGGAAGGTGCTCGGCGACCTGGGTGCCGACGTGCTGATCGACGGCGTGGCCGTGCGGCCGGGCCACCCGCAGCTGCTGGCCAGGCTGCCGGGCGGGCGCCTGCTCGTGGGCCTGCCGGGGAACCCGTTCGCGGCCCTCGCCGCCGCCCTCACCCTGCTGGCCCCCATCCTGCGCGAGCTGGCCGGTACGCCGGTGCGGCACGAGGCGAGCGCCCTGGCCGGCGAGGTACGGGCGCACCCCCACGACACCCGCCTGGTCCCGGTACGGAGGTCGGGCCGGGGCGCCGTTCCCGTGGGCCACGACCGCCCGGGCTCGCTCTGGGGAGCGGCGCTGGCCGACGCCCTGGCCGCCGTCCCGCCGGGGTGGGCCGGTGAGCAGGTGGAGCTGATCGAGTTGCCCGCCGGGGTCTAGACAGGTCTGGCACGAGAGAGTAAGCATTGCGTTCATACGGTATGCAGTATGCGGAAGACAGTGGGCTCCGTTGCCAGGAAAGGGCGGCACGATGTCTGAAACGATCTCCGGCGGTCATCTCGTAGCGAAGGCGCTCAAGGCCGAGGGCGTGGACGTGATCTACACCCTCTGCGGCGGCCACATCATCGATATCTACGACGGCTGCGTCGATGAGGGCATCGAGGTCATCGACGTACGCCACGAGCAGGTGGCCGCGCACGCCGCGGACGGCTACGCGCGCATCACCGGCAAGCCCGGCTGCGCGGTGGTCACGGCGGGGCCGGGCACGACCGACGCGGTCACCGGCGTGGCCAACGCCTTCCGCGCGGAGAGCCCCATGTTGCTCATCGGCGGCCAGGGAGCGCTGAGCCAGCACAAGATGGGCTCGCTGCAGGACCTGCCGCACGTGGACATGATGACCCCGATCACCAAGTTCGCCGCGACGGTGCCCAGCACGGAACGGGTGGCCGATATCGTGTCGATGGCCTTCCGCGAGTGCTATCACGGCGCTCCCGGGCCGTCGTTCCTGGAGATCCCGCGCGACGTGCTCGACGCGAAGGTGCCGCTGGAGAAGGCGCGCATCCCCGAGCCCGGCCGCTACCGGGCCTCCACCAGGCAGGCCGGCGACCCGGAGGCGATCGAGCGGCTGGCCGATCTGCTGGCCCACGCGGAGAAGCCGTGCATCCTGCTCGGGAGCCAGGTGTGGACGTGCCGGGCGACGGACGCCGCCATCGACTTCGTCAGGGCGCTGAACGTGCCGGCGTACATGAACGGCTCGGGCCGCGGCACGCTCGCGCCGGGCGACCCGCACCACTTCCAGCTCAGCCGCAGGTACGCCTTCACCGAGGCCGACCTGATCATCATCGTCGGCACCCCGTTCGACTTCAGGATGGGCTACGGCAAGCGGCTCTCCCCGTCCGCGACGGTGGTCCAGATCGACCTCGACTACCGCACTGTCGGGAAAAATCGGGACATCGATCTGGGGATCGTGGGCGACGCCGGCCTCATCCTGGCGGCGGCGGCCCAGGCCGCCAGCGGCCGGATCGAGAGCGCCGCGGCCCGGCGCAAGGAGTGGATCGAGGAGCTGCGCGCGGTCGAGACGAAGGCGTACGAGAAGCGGCTGCCCCGCCAGCTCTCCGACGCCCAGCCCATCGACCCCTACCGCCTGGTCCACGAGATCAACGAGTTCCTGACCGAGGACACGATCTACATCGGCGACGGCGGTGACATCGTCACCTTCTCCGGCCAGGTCGTGCAGCCCAAGTCGCCCGGCCACTGGATGGACCCCGGCCCGCTCGGGACGCTCGGCGTCGGCATGGCCTTCGCGATGGCCGCCAAGCAGGCCAGGCGGGACAAGGAGGTGCTGTGCCTGTTCGGCGACGGCGCCTTCAGCCTGACCGGCTGGGACTTCGAGACCATGGTCCGCTTCGACCTGCCGTTCATCGGCGTCATCGGCAACAACTCCTCCATGAACCAGATCAGGTACGGCCAGGCCGCCAAGTACGGCGAGGACCGGGCCCGCGTCGGCAACACCCTGGGCGACATCCGCTACGGCGACTTCGCCAAGCTCCTGGGCGGCCACGGCGAGGAGGTGCGCGACCCCGCCGAGATCCGCCCCGCGCTCGAACGGGCCAGGGAGTCGGGCAAGCCCTCGCTGATCAACGTATGGGTCGATCCAGAGGTCTACGCCCCGGGGACCATGAACCAGACCATGTACAAGTAGGGGTTTCTCGACATGAAGGCTCTCGAAGGTGTCCGCGTCCTCGACATGACTCACGTCCAGTCCGGCCCCTCGGCCACCCAGCTGCTCGCCTGGCTCGGTGCCGACGTGGTCAAGCTGGAGGCCCCCACCGGCGACATCACCCGCCAGCAGCTCCGCGACGTGCCCGACGTCGACAGCCTCTATTTCACGATGCTCAACTGCAACAAGCGCAGCATCACCCTGAACATGAAGAGCGCGCGCGGCAAGGAGATCTTCACCGAGCTGGTGAAGAGCGCCGACGTCCTGGTGGAGAACTTCGGGCCGGGCGCGGTCGACCGCATGGGCTTCACCTGGGAGCGGCTCCAGGAGCTCAACCCCCGCCTGATCTACGCCTCGATCAAGGGCTTCGGCACCGGCAGGTACGCCAAGTTCAAGGCGTACGAGGTGATCGCGCAGGCGATGGGCGGCTCGATGAGCACCACGGGCTTCGAGGAGGGCCCGCCGCTGGCCACCGGGGCCCAGATCGGCGACTCGGGCACCGGGATCCACGCGGTCGCCGGCATCCTGGCCGCCCTCTACCAGCGCGAGCGGACGAGCCGCGGTCAGCGCGTACAGGTGGCCATGCAGCACGCCGTGCTGAACCTGTGCCGCGTCAAGCTGCGCGACCAGCAGCGGCTGACGCACGGCCCGCTGCGCGAGTACCCGAACAAGTCGTTCACCGACGAGGTGCCCCGATCGGGGAACGCCAGCGGCGGCGGCCAGCCCGGCTGGGCGGTGCGCTGCGCGCCCGGCGGCCCGAACGACTACATCTACGTGATCGTCCAGCCGGTCGGCTGGAAGCCGCTGTCGTCCATCATCGGCCGCCCCGAGCTGGCCGACGACCCCGAGTGGGCGACCCCCGAGGCCCGGCTGACCAAGCTGGACAAGATGTTCCAGCTCATCGAGGAGTGGACGATCCGCCACGACAAGTGGTCGGTGCTCGACCGGCTCAACGCCGAGAACATCCCCTGCGGGCCGATCCTGTCCACCAAGGAGCTGGTGGAGGACGAGTCGCTGCGCGACGAGGGCATCGTCGTCACGGTCGAGCACCCGGAGCGCGGCGAGTTCGTGACCGTCGGCAGCCCGCTGCAGCTGTCCGACTCGCCGGTGGACGTCGTCACCCCGCCCCTGCTCGGCGAGCACAACCACGAGATCTACGGCGAGCTCGGCGTCGGCACGGACGAGCTGGCCGAGCTGAAGACGAACGGAGTCATCTAGTGGCGACCACCAGCAGTGCGGTCCGGGAAGTCATCGAGAAGGCGCTCGCCGAAGGACGCACGGCGCTGACCGCGCCGGAGGGGCGCGGGCTGTGCCAGGCGTACGGCATCGCCACCCCCGGCGAAGGGCTGGCCACCTCGGCGGACGAGGCCGCGCGGCTGGCCGGGGAGATCGGCCTGCCGGTCGTGCTGAAGATCGTCTCGCCCGACATCCTGCACAAGACCGACGCCGGCGGCGTCCTCGTCGGCCTGAAGACCGAGGCGGAGGTGCGCGAGGGCTACGACCGGATCCTCGCCAACGTCCGCGCCCACGACCCGGACGCCAAGATCGACGGCATCCAGGTGCAGCAGCTCGTCGGCGGCGGCCACGAGGTGATCGTGGGCGCCGTCACCGACCCCACCTTCGGCAAGGTCATCGCCTTCGGCCTGGGCGGTGTCCTGGTTGAAGTACTCAAGGACGTGACCTTCCGGCTTGCCCCGGTTTCGGGTGATGATGCCCTTGCGATGCTGGACGACATCAAAGCGGCTGAGGTGCTGCGCGGTGTCCGTGGTGCCGCGCCCGTCAACCGGGCGGCGCTCGCAGGGCTGATCGAACGCGTCGGCAGGCTGGTCTCCGACTTCCCGGAGATCACCGAGGTGGACCTCAACCCCGTCTTCGCCGACGCGGACGGCGCGGTCGCCGCCGACGTGCGGATCCTCATCGGGGAGCCGCCCGCCGAGGTCGTCCGGCTGTCGCGCGAGGAGATCCTGCGGCAGATGACGCGGATCTTCAAACCGCGCTCGGTCGCCGTGATCGGCGCCTCCGCCGAAAGCGGCAAGATCGGCAACTCGGTCATGCGCAACCTCATCAACGGCGGCTACCAGGGGCAGATCTACCCGATCAACCCCAAGGCCGACGAGATCATGGGGCTGACCGCGTACAAGAGCGTCTCGGACGTCCCGGGCGACGTGGACGTGGCGGTGTTCGCGATCCCCGCCAAGTTCGTCGCGCCGGCGCTGGAGGAGGTCGGGCAGAAGGGCGTGGCGGGCGCGATCATGATCCCGTCGGGGTTCGCCGAGACCGGGAACGTCGAGGGCCAGAAGGAGATCGTCGAGATCGCGCGCCGGCACGGCGTGCGGATGCTCGGCCCCAACATCTACGGCTACTACTACACGCCGGAGAACCTCTGCGCGACGTTCTGCACCCCGTACGACGTCAAGGGCAGCGTGGCGCTGACCTCCCAGAGTGGCGGCATCGGCATGGCCATCCTGGGCTTCAGCCGCACCACCAAGATGGGCGTCTCCGCCATCGTCGGCGTCGGCAACAAGGCCGATGTGGACGAGGACGACCTGCTGACCTTCTTCGAGCAGGACGACAACACCAAGGCCGTGGCCATGCACCTGGAGGACCTCAAGGACGGGCGCGGCTTCGTCGAGGCCGCCCGCCGGGTCGTCAAGGAGAAGCCGGTCATCGTGCTCAAGGCCGGGCGCACCGCCATGGGCGCGCGGGCGGCCGGGTCGCACACCGGGGCGCTGGCCGGCGACGACAAGGTCTACGACGACATCCTGCGCCAGGCGGGGGTGGTGCGCGCGCCCGGGCTCAACGACATGCTGGAGTACGCCCGCGCGCTGCCGATCCTGCCCGCGCCCAAGGGCGAGAACGTCGTCATCATCACCGGGGCGGGCGGCTCGGGCGTGCTGCTGTCCGACGCCATCGTGGACGCCGGGCTGACCCTCATGGAGATCCCGGACGACCTGGACACGGCGTTCCGCGCGTACATCCCGCCGTTCGGCGCGGCGGGCAATCCCATCGACATCACCGGCGGCGAACCACCCTCGACCTACGAGAACACGGTCCGGCTGGGGCTGGCCGACGAGCGCATCCACGCGCTCGTCCTCGGCTACTGGCACACAATCGTGACGCCGCCGATGGTCTTCGCCGAGCTCATCGCCCGTGTGGTGGCTGAGGAGCGGGCGAAGGGCAACGTCAAGCCGGTCGTGGCGTCGCTCGCCGGCGACACCGAGGTTGAGGAGGCCAGCGAGTACCTGTTCGAGCATGGCGTGGTCGCATATCCGTACACGACTGAGAAGCCCGTGGCGGTCCTCGGTGCGAAGTACCGCTGGGCCAGGGCCGCCGGACTGCTGAGCTAAGAGCCGAGCGAAGCAGCCATCCAGGCGAGGGGGCTATTCGGGGCAGCGGACGAGAAAGGCAACAAACCCCCCAGGAGGTCCGTAGGTGGACACATCGAACACCCCACCGGCGACGGCCACGCCGCCGGTCGAGGATCAACGAGTATGGAAAGCGGGCCGGCTTGAGCCGATGCCCATCAGGAAGCTCCCCGACGCGCCCCCCTCGGTGCACATTCTCGGGCCGACGGTGTTCCTCGTCGCCCTGGGCGTGGGCATGGGCGAGTCGTACATGTGGCCCAGGCTGGTGCTGCTGTTCGGGCCCGAGATCAGGTGGCTGTTCCTGATCGGCGTCACCCTGCAGGCCGTGGTGATGCTGGAGATGGCGCGCTACGCCATGGCGACGGGGGAGAGCATCTTCTCCGGCGCGGCCAGGGTGTTCAAGCCGCTGATGTGGTTCTTCTTCATCGTGGCCATCGCCGTCTACATCTGGCCGGGGCACCTGTCGGCGGGAGCGGCCGCGTTCGAGGAGATAACCGGCATCCCCTGGATGGTGACCGCGATCGTCGGGCTGGTCCTCGTCGGCGTGGTCTTCACCCTGGCCAAGGTGATCTACAACCTGCTCGAAAACGTGCTGTCGCTGCTCATCGGCGCTCTCGTGCTCGGCACGTCGGTGGTCGCGGCGATGGTGGGCTCCTGGAGCGACGTGGCCTCCACGATCACCGGCATGTTCTCCTTCGGCTACCTGCCGTCAGAGGCGATGTCGGCGGCGTGGTTCCCCGTGATCGTCGGGGCGTGCGCGTTCGCCGGGCCGTCGGGCATGCAGCAGATGTGGTACACGCTGCACCTGCGTGACTCCGGCGCCGGCATGGGCGTGCACATCCCGAAGGTGCGCGGGCTGCGGCACGCGGGCGAGGAAGAGGAGATGCCCGCGCGCGGGTTCATGTTCGACACCGAGGACCCGGCCGAGATGGCCAAGTGGAAGGGCTGGCGGCGCTGGGTCACCTTCGACGCGTTGCTGCTGTTCTGGGGCATCACCATGCTCGTCACGATCTCCTTCACGGTGATCGCGCAGTCGGCGGTGCGGCAGAACCCGGCCGTGCGCACGGCCATCCAGGGTGACGACCGGGAGGTGGCGCTGAGCGCCATGTCCGACGCCGTCTCCTCGGCCGGCAGCTCTGTTCTCGGGGTCGTGTTCCTCGGGTTCATCGCGCTCATCGGACTGAACGCGACGCTGGGGCTGTTCGACTCCTTCTCCAGGGGACAGGCCGACATGACCTACAACTTCGTCCCCGGGGCGAAGAAGCTGGGCATGTCCCGCCTGTACGGCGTCTTCCTCTGGGGCGTGATCCTCTTCGGAATCCTGATCCTGCTGTTCGGGCCGGCCGACGGGCCCAGCGGGATCCTGGACACGCTGGCGTTCCTGTCGACGTTCGCGATGGGCGCGTACTGCGTGACGCTGCTCCTCGTGAACAACCGCATGCTGCCGAAACCGATCAGGCCCAAGTGGTGGACCAACGTGATCATCGGGTTCGGTGCGGTGTTCTACCTCGGCATGCTGTTCTACAGCCTGTTCGCCTACGGCGTGGTCGTGGGCTGATGGGCGGACGGCACAGCCTCGAACTCGCCCTGCCAGGGGCGTCGATCGGAGCCGTCGCCGGAGCCATGGCCGGTGGGCTGACCCTGTTCGCGGGGCAGCCCACCGGGATGGCCGCGCTGTCGGCCCTGGCGCTCGCCGTGCCGCTCGCCCTCTTCGGCGGTCTGTACGGCGTGCTCCTCGGCCACGGCGTGTTCCGGCCCGGCACCTTCGGGCCCGTCGGCCTCTACTGGCTGGTGGCCTTCCCCGTGGCCCGGCTCATGCAGGAGAGCCTGGTCGGCGTGGGCGGCCTGGCCGACGGCGTCCTGCCGTTCCTGGCCTTTCAGGTGATGGTGAGCCTCGGTTTCGCCATCGGCTTCCTCTGGATGCACGAACGCCTCATGCCGCACTGGCTCGTCCGCCGCGCCGGTGACAACCCGCTCGCAAGGGGGCTGCTCGACCACTATCTCCGCTTTGCCCAGATGATGCGTGCGCGGAAGGGAGCGCGTCGATGACGGTGCCGGCGATGGACCTGCCCCTGTGGATCTGGCTGGCCACGATCGGCGGATTCTGCGTCGTGCTCGCCTTCGACTTCTACCTCGTCGCCCGCAACCCGCACGAGCCCTCGTTCAAGGAGTGCGTGGGCTGGGTGTCGTTCTACGTGGGCCTGGCCGTGGCCTTCGGGATCGGCCTGCTGATCCTGTCGGGCCCCGCGCACGGAGGGGAGTTCTTCGCCGGCTGGATCACCGAGTACTCGCTCAGCGTGGACAACCTCTTCGTCTTCCTGCTGATCATGAGCAGGTTCAAGGTGCCGCGGGAGTACCGCCAGAAGGTGCTGCTCATCGGCATCATCCTGGCGCTGGTCATGCGCGGCGGCTTCATCGCCGCCGGGTCGGAGGCCGTCAACAGGTTCGACTGGCTCTTCTACGTCTTCGGCGCCTTCCTCGTCTACACCGCGTGGAAGCTGATCGGCCACGAGGACGAGGAGGCGGAGTTCTCCGAGAACGTCGCGCTGCGCGCGGTGCGCCGGGTGCTCCCCACCACGGACACCTACCACGGCGCCCGGCTCACCGTGCATCTCGGCCGGCGGATGGTCACGCCGATGCTGATCGTGATGGTCGCCATCGGGACCACCGACCTGCTGTTCGCGCTCGACTCGATCCCGGCCATCTTCGGGCTCACCAAGGAGCCCTACCTGGTGTTCACCGCCAACGCCTTCGCCCTCATGGGGCTGCGGCAGCTCTTCTTCCTCGTCGGCGGCCTGCTCGACCGGCTCGTCTACCTGAGCAAGGGGCTGTCGGTGGTGCTCGCCTTCATCGGCGTGAAGCTGATATTCGAAGCCCTGCACCACGACGGCGTGTCGTGGGCGCCGGAGATCCCGATCCTGGTCTCTCTCGGCGTCATCGTCGGCACCCTCGCCGTCACCACGGTGCTGAGCCTGCTCAAGTCGGCTCGCGACGCCAAGGCGAAGGAGGTGGAGCCGGAGCCTGCCGAGCGCTGACGGGCCGCCCTGCCGGGGCTGGCCGGCTGCTGGCGGGCGGACTCGTGACGGGCCTGCTGCTCAGCCGCGCGGGGGCGAAGACGCCCCTGCCGCGGCTCAGTGGCGCGGGCTCTTGTGCGGTGCGTCCTGGCCGGCGGCGGCCCACTCGCGCAGGTAGCGATCGGCGTCGTCGGCGGAGTAGTGCTTCTTGAGCGCGGTGCTCAGCCCGAGGCCGATGGCTCTGCCGTCCGCCGCCTGGCCCGCGGGATCACCGAGGAGAAAGCGGATGAACGCCTTCATGGTCATGCACCTCCTGTCTTCTCGGCTCCATCCTCTACCCGAGGTGTTTCGGAGCATGTGGATTTCTGTGAACGTCAGGTCAACCTAGCTGCCGCGGTCGGCGGCGCCGCACCGGCTTGGGCGCGGGCTCGACCGGCTCGCTCTCGCGCTGCTCCATGTAGGAGGCGCGGGTGTGCTCGGTGTGCTCGCGCATGATCTTCGCGGCCCGCCGCTCGTCGCCGGCCTCGATGGCGTCGATCAGCGACGTGTGCTCCTCCCACGAGGCCATGCCCCGCTGGCGGGCCACCGGCGTGTGATACCACCGCACCCGCCTGGCCACCTGGCTGGTCAGCTCGGCCAGCACCGCGTTGCCCGACAGGGCCGTCACCAGGGCGTGCAGCTCGGAGTTGGTCGCCACGGCGGACTCGACGTCGTCGGACTCCACCGCCGCGATGCCGCGGGCGCACATGGCGCGCAGCTGCTTCACGCCCTCCTCGCCGGCGTGCTGGGCGGCGAGCCGGGCGGACTCGGTCTCCAGCAGGGTGCGCACGGCGAGCAACTGGTCGGCCTCCGCGAGCGTCGGGACGTGCACGAACGCGCCTTGACCCGGGTGCAGGTCGACCCAGCCCTCGCCGCTGAGCTGCTGCAACGCCTCGCGCACCGGCTGCCTGGACACGCCGAGCAGCTCGGCCAGCTCGCTCTCCACCAGGTGCTGGCCGGGCTTGAGCTGGCCGGAGACGATGAGCTCTTGGATAGCCTCGATCACGCTCTCCCTGAGCGTGGCCGGGCGGGGAATCTTGGCGGCCGCCGTCTGACCGGCCTGATCCGACAGCAACATGTTCGTGTCTCCAGAGCAGCTTTAAAGTTTTTCGTCGACTGCCTACAGCATACCGTCCGGGGGTTGCCTGCGGTCGTGAGTCTCATCACAAGGGCAGCGTGACCGGCAGGCCGGGCAGGCGCAGGCGCGGGGTGGCCAGGGCGGGCAGCGCGGCGAGGGCGGCGGCGGCCAGCAGGGCGCTCGCCGGGGCGGCCAGCGCGAGCCAGGCCAGGGCGACGGCGCCCGCTCCCGCCAGGGCCTTGGCGCTGTAGACCACGGCGTGGATCTCGCCGGCGCGCTCGGTGCCGAAGAGCTCGCGGACGAGGCTGGCGACGAGCGGGTAGAACGCGCCGCCGCCCAGCCCCGCCAGGACGGCCCCGGCCCACAGCGGCGCGCCGCCTCCATCCGCGCTCCCGGTCGCACCGGCCGCGACGGCGGGAGCGGCGGCGATCGCGAGGAGGAGCTGGCCGGCGGCGAGCGAGGTCAGGACCGCGGCGAGCGCGCGCCGGCGGCCGAACACCTCCGAGCAGCGCATCGCCACCGACCGGCCGGCCCCGTTGAGCGCCACCAGGAGGGCCACGGCGCCCCACGACCCGGTACGCGCGACCACGATCACGTCGAACACCGACACCGCGCCTGCGCAGGTCAGGATCAGGGCGAGCGCGGGCAGCGTACGCGTGCGCAGCGCCTGGGCCAGCCGGAACTGCCTGGCCGCCTCCGGGGTCGTGCGCAGCCGCGCCGCGTCCAGGGCGTGCGAGCGCGGGTCCACGTCACCCGGCCACCACAGGGCCGGGGGCAGCCGCAGGTGCCGGGCGGCCAGGCCGATCACGCCGGCCGCCAGGACCGCCGCGACCAGGAAGGCGGTGGACGTGGCGGACGGGTCGATCCCGGCCCAGACGAGCAGGGGTGCCGCGCCGTACCCGAAGGCGCCGGTGATCAGGCCCACGCGGCCGGCCGGTCGTTCCGGGTACCAGGCGGCGACCACCTCGGCGCAGACCCCGTACACCAGGCCCGCGCCGAGCCCGCCGAGCAGCGCGTATCCGGCGAGCGCGGCGGGCCCGCCCGTGGTGAGCCCCGCCGTGGCCAGGCCGAGCCCGCTCAGCGCGGCTCCGGCGGCCAGGCAGGCGCGCACGCTCAGGCGGCCCCGGCGGACGAGGTGCAGGGCCGGGAGCGCGCCGGCGGCCTGGCAGGCGATCCAGACGGCGAGCAGGGTCAGGCCGGTGGCCTCCTTGGCGAGAAGGGCGGCGTAGCCGTACTGGAGCGGGCTGATCGCGGCCATGGCCGCCAGGGCCAGCCAGAACATGCGCGGGCGGTCGGCGGGGACGGGCCCGGGGAGGTACGAGCGGCCGCGCCAATCTCTTACTGCATTCTCCATACTGTATGGAATATCCAGAAGACAGACGCTCTGTCGAGACCCTAGACGGAGGATATTCCATACGGTATACCGTCTACAAAGGAGGCTCGAATGGACCTGTACGAGTACCAGGCGAAGGAGCTCTTCGGCCGTCACGGCATCCCGGTTCCCGCAGGCAGGGTGGCGGCCACCCCCGCCGAGGCCCGTGCGATCGCGGCCGAGCTGAACACCCCCGTCGTCATCAAGGCCCAGGTGAAGACGGGCGGGCGGGGCAAGGCGGGCGGCATCAGGACCGCGGCGGGCCCGGTCACCGCCGAGATCGAGGCCGACCGCGTCATCGGAATGGACATCAAGGGGCACATCGCGCGCAGCGTGCTGGTGGAGGCCGCGACCGTGCCGTTCGAGGAGTACTACGCGGCCTTCCTCGTGGACCGGGCCGAGGGCGGCTTCCTGGCGATGGTGTCGGGCCAGGGCGGCATGGAGATCGAGGAGCTCGCCGCCACCGACCCCGACGCGCTGGTACGCCTGCCGATCGACCCGGTGACGGGGGTGGACGCGGACACCGCGCGGCTGCTCGCGGCCAAGGCGGGCCTGCCGGAACAGGCCGCCGAGGTGCTGGAGCGGCTGTGGCGGGTGCTGGTCGCGGAAGACGCGCTGCTGGTCGAGGTGAACCCGCTGATCTGCACCACCGACCAGCGGATCGTGGCGCTCGACGGCAAGGTCACCCTGGACGGCAACTCCGCCTTCCGGCACGACTGGGAGTACGCCGAGGACGCCGCCGGACTGGAGGCGCGGGCCAGGGCCAAGGGCCTCAACTACGTCAAGCTGGACGGGAACGTCGGCGTCATCGGCAACGGCGCCGGGCTGGTCATGAGCACGCTCGACGTGGTGGCGGGCGCGGGCGCCGCCCCGGCCAACTTCCTGGACATCGGCGGCGGGGCCTCCGCCAAGGTGATGGCCGACGGGCTGGAGATCATCCTGGCCGACCCCGGCGTGCGCTCGGTGCTGGTCAACGTCTTCGGCGGGATCACCGCCTGCGACGCGGTGGCGAACGGCATCGTCACCGCGCTCGGACTGCTCGGCGAGCGCGGCCTGGGCCGGCCCATCGTCGTACGGCTGGACGGCAACAACGCCGAGGTGGGCCGGCGCATCCTCAGCGACGCCAGGCACCCGGCGGTCCGGCAGGTCTCCACCATGGACGGCGCCGCCGAGACGGCGGCCAGACTCGCGGCAGGTGCGTGATGGCGATCTTTCTGACCAAGGACAGCCGGGTGCTCGTGCAGGGCATGACGGGCGCGGAGGGCACCAGGCACACGACCCGCATGCTCGCCGCCGGCACCGACGTCGTCGCCGGGGTGACGCCGGGCAAGGGCGGCAGGTCCGTGGACTTCGGCGAGCGCACGGTGCCCGTCTTCGGGTCCGTCGCGGAGGCGGTGTCGGAGACCGGGGCGGACGTCTCGGTGATCTTCGTGCCGCCGCGGTTCACCGGCTCGGCGGTGGAGGAGGCCGTCGCGGCGGAGGTGCCGCTGTGCGTGGTCATCACCGAGGGCGTGCCCGTGCACGACGCCGTGCGCTTCCGCGCCCTGGCGAACGGGCGCACCAGGATCATCGGGCCCAACTGCCCTGGGCTGATCAGCCCAGGGCAGTCCTCGGCCGGGATCATCCCCGCCGACATCACCTCGGCCGGGCGGATCGGGCTGGTCTCGAAGTCGGGGACGCTGACCTACCAGCTCATGTACGAGCTGCGCGACCTCGGCTTCTCCACCGCCGTGGGCATCGGCGGCGACCCGGTGGTCGGGACGACGCACATCGACTGCCTCCAGGCGTTCCAGGACGACCCGGGGACGGACGCCATCGTCATGATCGGCGAGATCGGCGGCGACGCGGAGGAACGGGCCGCCGCCTACATCGCCGCCCGCGTCACCAAACCGGTGGTGGCTTACGTGGCCGGGTTCACCGCGCCCGAGGGCAGGACGATGGGGCACGCGGGCGCGATCGTCTCGGGGTCGTCCGGCACCGCCCAGGCCAAGAAGGAGGCCCTGGAGGCGGTCGGCGTCCGCGTCGGCCGCACCCCCTCCGAAACCGCCCGCCTCATGCGCTCAGCACTGGCCGAACTCGGCCGTAAGGCGGCGTCATGAGGTTCGACGTTAACTTGTCCATACTGCTGACGGACTTGGACCTGGTCGAGAGACCTGCTGCGGCGGCCAAGGCGGGGTTCGACGCCGTCGAGCTGTGGTGGCCGTTCGATACCCCCGACCCGGGCGGTGCGGAGCTGGCCGCGCTGCGCGGCGCCATCGAGGACGCCGGGGTCCGCCTCGTCGGGCTGAACTTCGACGCCGGCGACATGGCCGCCGGCGAGCGCGGCCTGCTGTCCAGCCCCGAGGGCTCGGCCAGGTTCCAGGCGAACATCGACGTCGCGGTCCGGCTGGCCGGCGAGCTCGGGTGCGGGGTGCTCAACGCCCTGTACGGCAACGGCCCGGGCGACGACAGGGACCTGGCCGTGGCGAACCTGAGGAGGGCGGCGGACGCGGCGGCCGGCATCGGCGCGACCGTGGTCGTCGAAGCCCTCAACTCCCATGAAAACCCGAAATATCCGATCACATCGTCGCAAGCGGCGTTCGACCTGATCGACGAGGTGGACAGGGACAACGTGGCCTTCCTGGCCGACCTGTACCACCTGCACCGGATGGGCGAAGACGTGCTGGCGCTCATCGACGGGCACTGCGGCAGGTTCGGCCACGTCCAGATCGCCGACGACCCCGGAAGGGGCCGGCCGGGCAGCGGGCGGATGCCGTACCCGGAGATCTTCGCCCGGCTGGCCGCGGCCGGCTACCGAGGGCACGTGGGCCTGGAATACCGGCACGAGGGACCGGGCGCGTTCGACTGGAGGCGGGCATGAACATCGGGTTCGTCGGCTTGGGGATCATGGGCAGCCCGATGGCGGCCAACCTCATCAAGGCCGGACACGCGGTGACCGGTTATGACGTGAGCGCCGAGCGCGTCGATCAACTCGCCGCTCTGGGCGGCAAGGGCGCGTCGAGCGTGGTGGACGCGGTGGGCGGCGCGGACGTGGTGATCACCATGCTGCCCGACTCGCCGCAGGTGGAGGAGGTGGCGCCGCTGGTGATCGAGTACGGCAGGCCGAACCTCCTCTACATCGACATGAGCACCATCAAGCCGGAGACCTCCCGCTGGGTCGCGCGGCGGGCGGCGGCCGAGGGCGTACGCGTGCTGGACGCCCCGGTCAGCGGCGGCGAGCGGGGCGCGGTCGACGGCACGCTGTCGATCATGGTGGGCGGCGCGGAGGAGGACGTCGAGGCGGCCAGGCCGGTGCTGTGGGCGCTCGGCACGACGGTGGTGCACGTCGGCCCGGCCGGCGCCGGGCAGACCGTGAAGGCGGCCAACCAGCTCGTCGTCGGCGGCATCTACGGGCTGGTGTCGGAGGCGATCGTGCTGCTCGAAGCCTCGGGGGTGGACCCGGTGGCCGGGCTCGACGTGCTCGCGGCCGGCCTGGCGGGCTCCAGGATCCTGGAGCTCAAGCGGCACACCATGGTCAAGCGGGAGTTCGCCCCCGGATTCCGGATCGACCTGCACCACAAGGACATGGGCATCGCCGTCGCCGCCGCCCGCGAGGCCGGGGTGAGCCTGCCGCTCACCGGCCAGGTCGCCCAGCTCGTGGCCGCGGCCAGGGCGCAGGGCCACGGCTCGCTCGACCACTCCGCCCTGCTCAAGGTGATCGAAAGGCTCAATGGATGAACCGCATTCCGTGCATGGAGGCAGTCGTCGCGGTGCTGGAGTCGGAGGGCGTGGACACCGTCTTCGGCATCCCGGGCGCGGCCATCCTGCCCCTCTACGCCGCTCTCCAGCACAGCTCGGTCCGGCACGTGACGGTGCGCCACGAGGAGGGCGGCACCCACGCGGCCGACGGCTGGGCCAGGGCGACCGGGAACGTCGGCGTCTGCATCGGCACCTCCGGCCCGGCCGGCACGAACATGATCACCGGTCTCTACACCGCGATGGCCGACTCGATCCCGATGATCTGCGTCACCGGGCAGGCGGCGACCGCAAAGCTGCACCAGGAGGCGTTCCAGGCGGTCGACATCGTGGAGATCGCCCGGCCGGTGACCAAGTGGGCGGTGCAGCTCAAGGAGCCCGCGCAGGCGCCGTGGGTGTTCAGGGAGGCGTTCAGGATCGCGCGCTCGGGGCGCCCCGGACCCGTGCTGATCGACCTGCCGATCGACGTCCAGCGCGGCTCCTGCCTGTACGACCGCGAGCTGGACGCGCCGCTGGCCGTCGAGGTGCCGGAGCCGCTGCCCAGAGTCGTGCGCCGGGCCGTGGACCTGCTGGCCGGAGCCAGGCGGCCGATCATCCTGGCCGGCGGCGGGGTGATCATCGCCGACGCCTGCGACGAGCTGCGCGCGCTGGCCGAGCACCTCCAGGTGCCCGTGCAGGTGACGCTCATGGGCAAGGGCGCCTTCCCCGAGGACCATCCGCTGTTCGCGGGCATGGCCGGGACGCAGACCCAGACGCGGTGGGGCAACGCCGCGTTCCTGGAGAGCGACCTCGTGCTGGCCGTGGGCGCCCGCTTCGGCGACCGGCACACCGGCGACCTCGACGTCTACCGCAGGGGACGCACGTTCGTGCACGTGGACATCGAGCCCACGCAGATCGGCCGGGTCTTCGAGCCCGACCTGGGGATCGTCGGCCACGCCAGGCCGGTGCTGGCGGGGCTGCTGGACGAGGCGCGCGGCCGCTCGGGGCCGCAGGAGCCGGGCAAGTGGGTGAGCAGGATCGGCGAGCTGCGCCGCACGATGGCCAGGCGCGACGACTTCGACGACGTGCCCATCAAGCCGCCGAGGGTGTTCAAGGAGATCAACGACTATTTCGGCAGGGACACCACCTTCGTCACCGCGATCGGGCTCTACCAGATCTGGTCCGGCCAGTTCCAGACCACGTACCTGCCGCGCCGCTACCTGGTCTGCGGGCAGGCGGGACCGCTGGGCTGGGAGGTGCCCGCCGCCATGGGCGTCCGGCTCGCCCATCCCGAACGGCAGGTCGTGGCCGTGGTCGGCGACTACTCCTTCCAGTTCCTCATGGAGGAGGTCGCGGTGGCGGCCCAGTATCGGGTCCCGTTCGTCATCATCATGATCAACAACGAGTACCTGGGCCTCATCCGGCAGGCCGAGCTCCCGTACGACATGAACTTCGCCGTGGACCTGCACTACGGCGAGGGCGGCATCGATCACGTCAAGGCGATGGAGGCGTTCGGCTGCCCGGCGCGCCGGGTGGAGCTGCCGGGCGACCTGCGTGACGCGCTGGCCTGGGCGTCGGCGGAGTCCGCGCGGGAGCGGCTGCCGGTGCTGGTCGAGGTGATGGTGGAGCGCGAGGCGAACGCCGCCATGGGGCCCTCGCTGGAGGCGATCAAGGAGTTCGAGCCGCTGCCCGAGCTCATCACCGCCGACTGGTCCGACTGAGGAGGGGCGCATGCAGCTCAAGCCGGGTACGGCCTGGCGCGACGCCTACGAACGCTGCTGTTCGGCGGCGCCGGAGGCCTTCCACGACGACCGGGTGCTGAACCACTGGGGCGGCATCTGGCACCGCGACGGGCGTCCGGTGCCCGGGTTCTCGCCGGTGGACGGCACCGCCATCGCCGGCCTGCCCAGGCTCGACCGGGCGGGCGCGGGACGGGCCGTGGCGGGCGCCGCCGAGGAGCACAACCGGTGGCGCTACCTGCCGCTCGCCGAGCGCAAGGCGATGGTGTCGGCGGCCGTGGAGTCCATGGCCGAGCACCGCGACCTGCTGGCGCTGCTGCTGGTCTGGGAGATCGGCAAGCCGTGGAAGACGGCCCGCGCCGACGTGGACCGGTGCCTGGACGGCGTGCGCTGGTACCTCACGGAGATCGACCGCATGGTGGCCGGCCGCGCGCCGCTGCCCGGCCCGGTCAGCAACATCGCGAGCTGGAACTATCCGATGAGCGTGCTCATGCACGCCATGCTCGTGCAGGCGCTGGCCGGGAACGCGGTGATCGCCAAGACGCCCACCGACGGCGGGCTGTGCTGCCTCACCCTGGCCTGCGCGCTGGCGGTCCGGGAAGGGCTGCCGTTCACGCTGGTCAGCGGAGGAGGGGCGGAGCTGTCGCCGGTGCTGGTGGGCGCCCGCACGTTGGGGTGCGTCTCGTTCGTCGGCGGCAGGGACGCGGGGGCGAAGGTGGCGACCGGGCTGGCCGACCTCGGGCGCCGGCACGTGCTGGAGCAGGAGGGGCTCAACTGCTGGGGCGTGTGGGAGTACGGCGACTGGGACCTGCTCACGAGGCAGATCCGCGGGTCGTTCGACTACGGCAAGCAGCGCTGCACCGCCTACCCGCGGTTCGTGGTGCAGCGGTCGCTGTTCCACGAGTTCCTGGGCGCCTATCTCAAGGCCGTCGGATCGCTGCGCTTCGGGCATCCGCTGGCGGTCGCCGAGCCCGGCGATCCGCTGCCCGAGCTGGACTTCGGGCCGCTGATCAACGCGTCGAAGGCCAAGGAACTGGCCGACCAGGTGGACGAGGCGGTCGCGCGGGGCGGGGTGCCGGTGCATCGGGCGGAGTTGGCTGCCGGACATTTCCTGCCGGGACAGGATATTTCCGCTTATGCGGCTCCGACCGCCCTGCTCAACCCGCCGCGCTCCTCCCCGCTCTTCCACGCCGAGCCGTTCGGGCCCGTGGACACGTTCGTGCTGGTGGACACCGAGGCGGAGCTGCTGGCGGCGATGAACGCCAGCAACGGCGCCCTGGTGGCCACGCTGTCCTGCGACGAGGAGGAGACCTTCCACCGGCTCGCGCCCGAGGTGCGGGCGTTCAAGGTGGGGCACAACAAGCCGCGCTCGCGCGGCGACCGCGAGGAGCTGTTCGGCGGGCTCGGCGCGTCGTGGCGCGGCGCGTTCGTCGGCGGCGAGCTGCTGGTGCGGGCCGCCACCACGGGTCAGGACGCCGACGAGCGCCTGCCCGGCAACTTCCCGCACTACACGATGCTGCCGTAGGAGCACCACACGATGCTGCCGCAGGGGCGTTCGCCGGTGCCTAGAAGGCCCCGAAGCGGGTCGCCGCCAGCAGGACGAGAAAGGTCAGCATGGCGACCCGCAGCAGTTTCCCGCCGATCCCCAGCGACGGCCACGACAGGTAGGCCAGCCAGCCGATGAAGACGATCACCGGCAGCACGGCCACCCCGCCGATCGGGTTCGCCACCGCGAACCCGGCCAGCAGCAGGATCACCAGCACCGCGGGCGCCGCCCACCGGGGCACCTGCGTGAACAGGAACGTCATCGGCACCGCGCTGCGCTGCTCCACGGCCTTGCGCACGCCGGTCGCGCCCGGCGTGAAGAACTGCTCGCCCAGCGGGAGCGGGCGCTTGTTGTCACGAGCCACGCCCCAGAGCCTACGGGAGCGCCCGCCGGCCCGGGCCCCCGTCATGGGGACCTGCGAGAATTGGCGTATCGGGCCGGGCGCAGCGCCTCTAGGCTGGTCGCGTGCTCGCTGTGATCCGATACACCGTTCCAGAGTCCCAGTCCCAAGACTTCCTCAAGCAGGGCCACACGATCCTCGACGCGTTCTCCGCCCAGCCGGGCTATCTGCGCGGCAGGCTGGCCCGTTCGGTCGATGAGCCCAATCTGTGGGCGCTGGTCAGTGAATGGGAGGGCGCCGGTTTCTACCGGAGGGCGCTCTCCGCCGCACGGATGGCGATGTATCCATTGATGATCCTGATGGTCAACGAACCCAGTGCGTACGAGGATGTCTATACACAGGACGGGGCCTAGCGATACCCGCGCGCGAGAGCGGCGGGCGTCCCCTAAGCTGGGATCTCACCGATTTCACCTCGCCGACCTCCAGCCGGAAAGAGAATCAACCAAAATGGCACGACGCACCGACGTCATGGACACCATCGTCAGCCTCGCCAAACGCCGCGGGCTCGTATACCCGTCGAGCGAGATCTACGGCGGACTGCGCGCGTCGTGGGACTACGGTCCACTGGGTGTCGAGCTGAAGAACAACGTCAAGCGGCAGTGGTGGCTGTCGATGGTCCAGTCGCGCGACGACGTGGTGGGCCTCGACTCCTGCGTGATCCTGGCCCCCGAGGTCTGGCGGGCCAGCGGTCACGTCGAGACGTTCACCGACCCGCTGACCGAGTGCCTGTCCTGCCACAAGCGCTTCAGGGCCGACCACCTCATCGAGGCCTACGAAGAGAAGAACGCCAAGACGCCGGAGAACGGCCTGGCCGACATCACCTGCCCCAACTGCGGCAACAAGGGCACCTTCACCGAGCCCCGGCAGTTCAGCGGCCTGCTCAAGACCTACCTCGGCCCGATCGAGGACGAGTCGGGCCTGGCCTACCTGCGGCCCGAGACCGCGCAGGGCATCTTCATCAACTACCTCAACGTGCAGCAGTCGGCCCGCAAGAAGATCCCGTTCGGCATCGGCCAGGTCGGCAAGTCCTTCCGCAACGAGATCACGCCGGGCAACTTCATCTTCCGCACCCGCGAGTTCGAGCAGATGGAGATGGAGTTCTTCGTCAAGCCGGGCACGGACGAGGAGTGGCACCAATACTGGATCGACGAGCGCTTCCGCTGGTACTCCGACCTGGGCATCAACAAAGACAACCTGCGTCTTTACGAGCACCCCAAGGACAAGCTGTCCCACTACTCCAAGCGGACCGTCGACGTCGAATACCGCTTCAACTTCACCGGCTCGGAGTGGGGTGAGCTGGAGGGCATCGCCAACCGCACCGACTTCGACCTGACCGCCCACTCCAAGGCGTCGGGTGTCGACCTCAGCTTCTTCGAGCAGGACACCGGCGAGCGTTACGTCCCCTACGTCATCGAGCCGGCCGCCGGTGTCGACCGGGCCACGCTGACGTTCCTGCTCGACGCCTACAGCGAGGACGAGGCGCCCAACGCCAAGGGCGTGCTGGAGAAGCGCACGGTCATGCGGCTCGACCACCGGCTCGCGCCGGTCAAGGCCGCGGTGCTGCCGCTGTCGCGCAACGCCGACCTGTCGCCGAAGGCCCGCGACCTGGCCGCGCAGCTGCGCCGCAGGTGGAATGTGGAGTTCGACGACGCGGGCGCGATCGGCCGCCGCTACCGCCGCCAGGACGAGATCGGCACGCCGTTCTGCATCACGGTCGACTTCGACACCATCGAGGACCACGCGGTGACGATCCGCGAGCGCGACTCGATGGCCCAGGAGCGCATCTCGATCGACGGCGTGGACGCCTACCTGCGCCAGCATCTCAACGACTGACCGGTTTCCCGTCGGGCCGCTCGCCGCACTGCCGGCGGGCGGCCCGCGTTGTTTCCCGGCCGTCCGCCATTACGGCCTCCGGGGGAAACCCGGATTTTTCCGAGTCCTGGCCGTTTCGCGGGCTCGTACGTTTTCGGACGCCGTTCGGATCACGCGAGGCGAAGACTGACCAGATGTGGCCGTCGTGATTGACAAGCCTCCGACATACGCGGACATTGCGGGCATCCCTTTGCGGCAATCGGGGGCTGATCTCTCTCGGAGGCGCGATGAAGCGCACGCTCATTTTGATCGCCGGAATGCTTCTCTTACTCGGTTCGTTCGCGATCCCGCCCGCCTCGGCGGTGCCGAAACCGTCGGCGGGGCCCGACGGGGTCTTCGTCTACACCGGCGAGCTCACCGCCGACCAGCTCGGCAAGCTGGTGGCGGCGGGCGTCGACCGCGAGGAGATGCGGATCGTCAAACGCGCGAACGGCAAGGTCACCCTTGAGGTGATCCTGTCCTCCGCGCTGGCCGACCGGCTCGCCGGGCAGGGCGTCACCCTGAAGGCCCAGACCGCGGCCGCCTCCCGGCTGGCCCAGAAGGGCGACGGTGTCTTCAAGCGCTACGCGGGCGCCGGCGGCATCCGCGAAGAGCTGATCGCGGCGGCCAACGCCAAGCCCGGCATCGCCAAGGTCGTCAACCTCGGCAACAGCCTCAACGGCACGCCGATCACCGCGATCAAGGTGACCAGGAACGCCCGCAGCCTGGCCGACGGCACGCGCCCGGCCATGCTCTACTCGGCCGCCCAGCACGCCAGGGAGTGGATCACGCCCGAGATGGTCCGGCGGCTGCTGCACCACTTCCTCGACGGCTACGGGACCAATGCCGAGCTGACGCAGCTCGTGAACACCACCGAGCTGTGGTTCGCCCCGGTGCTCAACCCCGACGGCTACGACTACACCTTCACCCCCGACAACCGGCTGTGGCGCAAGAACCTGCGCGACAACGACGGCGACGGGCAGCTCACCAGCGCCGACGGCGTGGACCTCAACCGCAACTTCACCTACAAGTGGGGCTACGACAACGAGGGCTCCTCGAACGTGTTCTCCAGCCAGACCTTCCGCGGCAAGTCGCCGCAGTCGGAGCCGGAGACCTTGGCGATCGACAACCTGGCCAAGCGGGTGAAGTTCCGCTACATGCTGAACTACCACTCGGCGGCCATGCTGCTCCTCTACGGCGTCGGCTGGCAGCAGGCCACCCCCTCGCCGGACGACCTGATCTTCGAGGCGCTGCTCGGCGACGACGCCAACCCGGCCGTGCCGACGTACGACCCGGACATCGGCGCCGAGCTCTACACCACGAACGGTGAGTTCGACGGGCAGATGACCAACGTGCGGGGCGCCATGTCCATCACGCCGGAGATGTCCACCTGCGAGGCGGCGGCCGAGAGTGACCCGAACGACGAGTGGGAGCTCGCCGACTGCGCGGGCGGCCTCGGCTTCACCTTCCCCGACGACGAGGCGCTGATCCAGGCCGAGTTCCTGAAGAACGTCCCGCTGGCGGTGGCGACCGCCAAGACGGCGCTCACGCCGGACACTCCGGTCTCGGTGGTCGGGCGCACGGTGCCCGACTTCGCCCCCGACTCCTTCAGCGTGTCGTACGGCGACCCGCAGCCGGTGGCCGTCACCGCCCGCAGGTCGCTGCTGGCCAAGGTGGCGCGCTTCCGCATCAACAACGGCCCGGCCCAGATCAGGCCGCTGGCGGAATGGCAGGGTGGCGAGCGGTACGGCGACGAGAACGATCTCTACTTCGCCGAGTACCGCGCGACCGTGAGCGGGGCGAAACCGGGTGACAAGGTCGAGGTCTGGTTCCAGGGCCTCAAACCGGGCACCGGCATCGTCTCCAGCTCGCACTTCACCTACACCCTGGCTAAGGACTCCGCGGCCAAGGTCCTGGTGGTGGCGAACGAGGACTATACGGGCTTCAACCCGGACTATCCGGCCTCGGTGACCGCGCCCAAGTACGCCACGAAGTACAAGCAGTCGCTCCAGGCCGCCGGGTACGCCTCCGAGACGTGGGACGTGGACGCCCAGGGCGTGCCGCACCACCTGGGCGTGCTCTCGCACTTCAAGGCCGTGGTGTGGGAGCTGGGCGACAACCGGCTGTCCATGGACCAGCAGGACGTGGTCACGGTCACGCCGCTCGGCAACCTGCCCGACGCGGACGTCAAGCGGTCGCAGCAGGACCTGACCATCTCGATCCGCGACTTCCTCAACGAGGGCGGCAAGCTGCTCCACACCGGCGAGACGGCCGCGTACTACGGCATTCTCGACACGATCATCGGCGGCATCTACTACGGCATCGACGGCAACCCGGACGGGGACTGCGTGGTCACGACCGTCCAGGGTCTGTTCGACGAATGCCTGCTGCTGGCCGACGACTTCACCCAGTACTACATGGGCATCGGCGGGCGCATCCCGCGCAGCGGCCCGACCGGCTTCACCGGCACGGGTCCGCTGGCCGGGGTCAACGGCACGTTCGGCGGTCCCGCCACGGTGGACAACCCGCTGGACGAGGCGGGCGTGCTGCAGCCGATGGGCACGGACCTGCCGCGCTTCACGGGCACTCCGGCGGCCGACTACGTGCTCGGCGCGGGCGGGCCCTTCGACCCGGTCGAGGGCCAGTGGTACGTCAGGGGCCAGCACGTCGACGACTCCTACATGCGGCTGGCCAGGACGATCAACCTGGGCACCGTGACGGCGGCGCAGCAGCCGAGACTGGCCTTCCAGCTCTCCTTCGACACCGAGCCCGGCTACGACAACGTCATCGTCGAGGCCCACACGGTCGGCCAGGACAACTGGACCACGCTGCCCGACCTGAACGGCGGCACCGACACCGGCGTCCCCGCGGAGTGCGAGGCCGGGTTCTACCTGGACGAGCACCCGTGGCTGCTGCACTATCTGACCCCGGGCAACCCGTGCACGCCGACCGGGACCAGCGGATCCTGGAACCGGTTCACCGAGAACTCGGGCGGCTGGCAGCAGGTGGCCTTCGACCTGTCCGCGTACGCGGGGCAGCAGGTCGAGGTGTCGATCAGCTACGTGACCGACCCGGGCACCGGTGGCGTCGGCGCGTTCGTGGACGACACCAGGATCACCACCTCGGCGGGCACCCTGGAGGCCGAGGGCTTCGAGACCGGGCTCGGGCCGTGGACGCTCCCCGGACCGCCGGCGGGCAGCCCGACCGGCGCCGGGGACTTCGTCAGGGCGCAGGCCGACAAGACGGCGGCGGTGGCCACCAAGGACACCGTGCTCGTGGGCTTCGGCCTGGAGCAGATCGCCACCGACAGTGAGAGGAACGCGGCGCTGAAGAAGATGATGAAGTACCTGATCGGCTGACCTGCCGACCGCACGGGACGGCCACCCCGCACGGGGTGGCCGTCCTCCCGCGTCCGGCGTGGGCCGGGCTCCTCACGCGAGGTGGCGGCCGAACCAGGACAGGACCCGCTCGTACGCCTGCGCCGCCGCCGGCGCGTTGTACCGCTGGCCGGTGTCGTTGAAGAACGCGTGCCCGACCCCGGGGAACGTGACCAGCTCGTGCGTGAGCCCCGCCTTCTCCAGCGCGGCCTTGGCGGCGTCCCTGGAGGCGTTCACCCGGTCGTCCTGCTCGGCGTACACCCCCAGGACGGCCGCCTTGGTGCCGGCCATGTCGGCGTTGTCGGGCAGCGGCCCGTAGAAGGGCACGGCGGCGGCCAGGCGCGGCTCGGACGACGACAGCAGCAGCCGGGTCATCCCGCCGCCGAAGCAGAAGCCCATCATGCCGAGCTTCGCCCCTTCTGCCCGGTTGACCAGCTCGCCCACCGCCGCCTTCATGTCGGCCACGAACCGCTCCGGCGTGATCTCCCCGAGCTTGGCGGTGGCCTGCGCGGTGTCGGTGAACGACGCCGTCCCGCCCTCGCGGGACAGCAGGTCGAGGGCCAGCGCCGAGTAGCCGCTGGCGGCCAGGCGGCCGGCGACCGAGCGGATGTGGTCGGTCAGCCCGCGGTTCTCGTGGATGACGAGCACCGCACCCTTGGGGTCCGCGGCCGCGGCCCAGGCGGCCCGCAGCGTCGTCCCCTCGGGCCCGGGGAAGGTGATCGCCTCCGTCGGCAGCGGCGCGGGCCCCGCCGGGCTGGCCGTTGCGGACGGGGCGGGGGCTGTGGACGACGGCGCGGGCGTGGTCTCCGGTGGCGCGCCGCAGGCTGCAAGGAGGGCGCTGGCGGCGGGGAGGCCCAGTCCCAGCAGGGCGAGCCGCCGCAGCGCCTCACGCCGTGGGATCAGGCCGTCGACGTGGTCGTGAGCCACCTCTTCTGCGAGATAGCGCTGGATGGGCGTCATGCCGGAGGTGTATCCCCGTGAACCGAAAAATCGTGTAAAGGGCAGGGTTACGCCGGTTTTCTCGCCCGCCTGATGACATGCCTTCTACGCCGATACGAGGGACGAGGGAACCCATGCGTACATCACGTTTCGCTCTTGTGTTGCTGGCCGCCGGCGCGGTGCTCATGACGGGGAGCGCCGCGTTCGCCGATCCCGAGCCGACCGCTCTGGAGCTGCGGGTGGTCGTGGACGACTGCCACAGGAAGGTCGTCCAGCCATGACCGACCACGCGCTGCTCGAACGGGCGCTGTTCGAGGTCAAGCGGGTGATCGTCGGGCAGGACCGGATGGTGGAGCGGCTGCTCGTGGCGGTCCTCGCCAAGGGCCACTGCCTGCTGGAAGGCGTGCCGGGCATCGCCAAGACGCTCGCCGCCGAGACCATGGCCACCGTCGTGGGCGGCACGTTCGCCCGCGTCCAGTTCACGCCCGACCTGGTGCCGTCCGACATCGTCGGCACCAGGATCTACCGGCCCTCCACCGAGACGTTCGACGTCGAGCTCGGCCCGGTGATGGTCAACCTGCTGCTCGCCGACGAGATCAACCGGGCGCCCGCGAAGGTGCAGTCGGCCCTGCTGGAGATCATGGCCGAGCGGCAGGTCAGCATCGGCGGGGTCACCCACGACGTGCCCAGGCCGTTCCTGGTGCTGGCCACGCAGAACCCGATCGAGTCCGAGGGCGTCTACCACCTGCCGGAGGCGCAGCGGGACCGCTTCCTGATGAAGATCGACGTGGACTATCCCAGCGAATCGGAGGAGCTGGCGATCGTCTACCGGATGAGCGTGGACCCGCCCGCGGCCCAGCCCGTCCTGGACCCGGCGCGGGTCGTCGCGCTCCAGCGGCGGGCGGAGAAGGCGTTCGTGCACCACGCCGTCGCCGAGTACGCCGTCCGCCTCGTCTACGCCACCCGCGAACCCGAGCGGTACGGGGTGGCGGACGTGCGACGGCTGCTGGGCTTCGGCGCGAGCCCCAGGGCCACGCTCGGCCTGCTCGCGGCCGGTCGGGCGCTGGCGCTCCTGCGGGGACGGGACTACGTGCTGCCCGAGGACGTACGGGACCTGGCCCACGACGTGATGGCGCACCGGCTCGTGCTCTCCTTCGACGCCCTGGCCGACGGGGTGTCCGCCCGGGAGATCGTGGACCGGGTGCTGGACGCGGTCCCGATGCCGATCATCGCGCCCCAGCAGGACCTGGGGACCCAGCGGCAGGAAGCCGTGGCATGAAGCCGTACCTGATGGCCGAGCCCGCGCTGCGCAGGCTGGAGCTGACGATCACCAGGAGGCTGGATGGACTGCTCCAGGGGGAGCACCTCGGCCTGGTGCCCGGTCCCGGGAGTGAGATGGCGGAGGCCAGGGCGTACCAGGCGGGGGACGACGTACGGCGGATGGACTGGAACGTCACCGCCCGCACGGGCGAGCCGCACGTGCGGGACCTGGTCGCCGACCGGGAGCTGGAGATCTGGGCCCTGCTCGACGCCACCGCGAGCATGGACTTCGGGACCGCGACGATGGAGAAGCGGGAGCTGGCCCTGTCCGCGCTGGCGGCCGTCGGCTTCCTCACCCAGCGGACCGGCAACCGGATCGGCACCCACCTGCTGCACGGCGGCGGCGTCAGGACGCTGCCCGCCAGGACGGGCCGGCCGCACCTGATGGCGCTGCTGCAGGCGGCGTTCGGGCTGCGCAGGACGCCGCCGGGGGTGGCGGAGCCGCTGCTCGGCGTGGCGGCCGAGCAGCTCGGCCGGGTCGTGCGGCGCCGGGGCCTGATCGTCGTGGTCTCGGACTTCCTGGACCCGCCCGAGACCTGGGAGCAGCCGCTGCGGCGGCTCGCGGCCAGGCACCAGGTGCTGGCCGTGGAGGTGCTCGACCCGCGCGAGCTGACCCTGCCGGACGTCGGGATCCTCACGCTGATCGACCCGGAGACGGGCCGGCGGCGCGAGGTCGCCACCGGCGACGCCCGCCTGCGCCGCAGGTACGCCGAGGCCGCGGCCGGGCAGCGGGACGCCATCGCGCGGGGGCTGAGCCGGGCGGGGGCGAGCCACCTGCGCCTGCGCACAGACCGGGACTGGGTGTGTGACCTCGTCCAGTACGTCATGAGACAACGCCGCCTGGCGGCGCTGGCCCCGAGC
>NZ_VCKX01000567.1 GCF_005889725.1 Nonomuraea zeae | reverse complement strand
GCCACGCGCCCCGCCGCCGTCTCGTCGAACGGGATGGCCTCCAACGGGGTCTCCTCCAACGCCACGTTCCCGGCGGCGACCAGCAGCGGCTCGTTCCCCGCCTCCCCCGTCTCCAACGGCAACGGCTCCTACCCGGCGAGCGCCGCCTCCAGCGGCTCCTTCCCCGCCGTGCCCTCCGCGCCGATCCACGGCGCGCCCACGAGCGACCCGTTCCCCGCCTACACCGGCGCGGCCGACCCGCTCGAGACCAGCTGGACCAACCCGCCCGCGTCGGCCACGTCGGGCTCCTGGCCCGTCTCGCCCGACATCCTCGACGACCCCGCGCCCTCCACCGCCGTCTACGGCGCCGCGAGCTCCTGGCCGGCGTTCGAGCAGCCCGCCGGGCGCGCTCCCTCCTATCCCGCTTCCTACGAGGTGCGCTCGGGCTGGGCCGTGGCCGACGACTCCGACCCGCTCACCGGCCCCTCCCCCGCCACCGGCACCCCGACGGTGCCGGGCAGGGCGGTCTCGTCCTACGACGACGTGCTGTCGGCCCCGACGCCGCAGTCCTCCTTCGCGTACGAGACGGGCGACTACACCAACCCCGCCACTCCGGCGCCGGCCGCCTGGCCGGAGCCGCCCTCGGGCACTCCCGCGTGGCCGACGTACGGCAGCCAGTCCCAGCCGTCGGCGACCGCCAACGGCGGCGCTCACCGGCCCGCGCCCGAGCAGGACTACCCGCACGACTACTACCGGTGATCATCCCAGGCGCTCATTAATCCGTAAAACCCACGCGACGCGCCCTTAAAGCGGGGTCGACGGAGCAATAGGGTTTGCTCCATGTTCCGCGACACGCAGAGTAGCTGGCTGAGCACCCTCCGGCATGATGTGCCAGCCTCGCTCGTGGTTTTCCTGGTCGCGGTGCCCCTCTCCCTGGGCATCGCGATGGCCTCCGGAGCGCCGCTGGCCGCCGGGCTGATCGCCGCCGTGGTGGGCGGGATCGTGGTCGGCGCGCTGGGCGGCTCGGCCGTTCAGGTCAGCGGACCCGCCGCGGGTTTGTCGCTGGTGGTGGCGGATCTCGTGCAGACGTACGGCTGGCGGGCCACCTGCATGATCACCCTGCTGGCTGGCGCGGTCCAGCTCGTGCTGGGGGTGTTCAAGGCGGCCAGGGCGGCGCTGGCGGTGTCGCCGGCCGTCGTCCACGGCATGCTGGCGGCCGTCGGTGTGATCATCGCGCTCTCCCAGCTCCACGTCGTGCTCGGCGGCAGCTCCCAGCGTTCGGCCGTGGCCAACCTGATCGAGCTGCCCGGCCAGATCGCCGATCTGCACGGCCACAAGGTCGCGGTCGGCCTGCTCACGATTACCGTGCTGGCGCTGTGGACGCGCCTGCCCAGGCAGATCAGGACGGTTCCCGCCCCGCTGGCCGCCCTGCTCGCGGCGGCGGCGACGGCGTGGGCGTTCGGCTGGGACGTCACGCGCGTGGACCTGTCCGACAGCGTCACCGAGTGGGCCTTCCCCGTGCTCCCCAACGGCGACTGGCACCTGATCGTGGCCTCGGTGCTCCTGGTCGCGCTGCTGGCCGGGTGCGAGTCGCTGCTGTGCTCCGTGGCCGTGGACGGGATGCACGGCGGCCGCCGCGCCGACCTCGACCAGGAGCTGACCGGCCAGGGCGTGGCCAACATGGTCACCGGCGCGCTCGGCGGCCTGCCGGTGGCCGGCGTGATCGTGCGGAGCACCGCGAACGTGCAGGCGGGCGCGCGCAGCCGCTGGTCGGCGATCCTGCACGGCGTGTGGGTGCTGGTGTTCGCGCTCGGATTCGGCTGGTCGATCCAGTGGATCCCGCTGGAGGCGCTGGCGGCGCTGCTGGTGTTCATCGGCGTGCAGATGGTGAACCTCGGCCACGTCAGGAAGGTGCACGGCCACGGCGAGGTGCCCGTCTACGTGGTGACGATGGCCGCCGTGATCCTGCTGGGCCTGGCCGAGGGGGTGCTGGCCGGCCTGGCGCTGGCCGCGCTGCTGGCGCTGCGCCGCCTGACCTGGGTGACGGTGCTGAAGCGCGAGGACAGGAGCGAACGGCTGCACGTGACGATCTCCGGCTCGCTGACGTTCCTCGGCGTGCCCAGGCTCACCCACGAGCTGCGTACGATCCCGGCGGGCACTCCCGTGGACCTCGACCTGAACATCGACTTCATGGACAACGCCGCCTTCGAGGCCATCCACTCCTGGCGGCTGGACCACGAGCGGATGGGCGGCGCGGTCGACATCGACGAGCTGCACGACGAGTGGTACGCGCTGGCGGCCAGCGGGGCGCGCATGTTCCCGGTCAAGTCGCCGCCCAAGGCGCCGGATCGCTGGTGGCTGCCGTGGGCGCAGCGGCGACGGCGGCCGGAGGGCCCGGCCGTTCCGCCGGTCGGCGCACCGGCCCAGCCGGAGTGCCAGCTCACGGTGGGGGCGCGCGAGTTCCACCGGCGTACGGCTCCGCTGATGCGGCCCATCTTCACCGAGCTGGCCCGCAAGCAGCAGCCGACACACCTGTTCATCACGTGCGCGGACTCCAGGATCGTGCCGAGCCTGATCACGGCGAGCGGCCCCGGCGACCTGTTCACGGTGCGCAACATCGGGAACCTGGTGCCGCGCAGGGGCTCGGAGCCGCACGACGACTCCGTGGTGGCGGCGATCGAGTACGCCACGCAGGTGCTGGGGGTGCACACGATCACGGTGTGCGGCCATTCGGGCTGCGGCGCGATGGCGGGCGTGCTGAGCGGCGGGGTCCAGGCGGGCAGCCTGCCGGGGCTGCGCCGGTGGCTGCGGCACGGGGACCACAGCCTGGCCACGTTCATCGAGACCGAGGGCGATCGGCTGCACAGCGGGGCCCTGGACGTGCTGTGCCGGGTCAACGTGCAGCAGCAGCTGGAGAACCTGCGCACCTACCGGAAGGTGGACGAGCAGGTCAGGGCGGGCAAGCTGGAGCTCGTCGGGCTCTATTTCGACATCGGCTCCGCCAGGGTGCACATGGTGCCGCCGATCCGCCCTACGCTCTGCGTGAAGCCGTCCGATCGCAGGGTAGCCGCGGGCGAAGAATGAACCCATGAAACTATTGGTGATGGGTGGGTCGGGGTTCCTG
>NZ_VCKX01000566.1 GCF_005889725.1 Nonomuraea zeae | reverse complement strand
GCCCTCGCGCTCTTCCTTGACGCCTTCCAGGCCCAGCTCGTCGCCGTAGTAGACGCTGGGCACGCCGCCGACGGTGAACAGCACGGCCAGGGCGTGGCCGAGGTGGCGGTGGTCGTCGAGGCGGCTGGCGATCCTGGTGACGTCGTGGTTGCCGACGAAGGTGAGGGGGGCGAAGGTGGCGAGCAGGTCGTCGTGGCGGCCGAGGGCGTGCGCGAGCTCGTACAGGTTGCGGTCGTTGAGCGAACTCCAGATGGCCTTCCACAGCTCGTACTGGGTGACGGAGTCGAGGGTCGAGCGGGCGACGTAGCCGGCGTAGTCGCCGTGGATGACCTCGCCGGCGAACCAGGCCTGCGGGTGGCGGGCGCGCACGCGCGGCAGCACCTGCCGCCAGAACTCGGCCGGTACGGCGTAGGCGGCGTCCAGCCGCCAGCCGTCGGCCCCCCGGTCCAGCCAGTGGCCGAGCACCGAGGCCACGTAGTCCTGGACCGCCTCCTGGGCGTGGTCGAGCGCGACCAGGCGCTCGTGTCCCTCGAAGGTGTCGTAGTCGGCCGCGCCCGGCTGCCGGCGGAGCCAGCCGGCGTCGCCGGTGAAGGAGCGGCCGACGTGGTTGAAGACGCCGTCGAGCGCGATGCGCAGGCCGTGTTCGCGGGCCCGGGCGACCAGGGCGTCGAAGTCGGCGTCGTCGCCGAGGCGCGGGTCGATGGCGAAGTGGTCCACGGTGTCGTAGCCGTGCGTCTCGGAGGCGAAGATCGGGCCCAGCATCACCCCGGTGCAGCCCAGGTCCGCCGCGTGGCCGAGCCACGGCTCCAGCCGCCGCAGCCGGTGCCCGGCCGCACCTGCGGACGTGGGCGGGGCACCGGTGAAGCCGAGGGGGTAGACGTGCCACCAGATCGCCTCGTCACTCCACGCTGGGCTCATGCCTGTATACCGTACGTCACCGCTGTCCGGCGCCCGCACGCAGCTCCCGTCGCAGCTCGACCGCGCGGTGCAGGTAGTGGGAGGCGAGCGCGGTGCGCCCGGCCGAGCGGTAGAGCTCGCCGAGCGTCTGGAACGTGCTGGCCTCCCCGCTGCGGTCGCCGAGCTGCTGGAAGATCGCCAGCGAGGCCTGCAGCCGGTGGGAGCCGTCGGACCGGTCGCCCCTGGCGGCCTGCAGCCCGCCGAGGCTCTGCATGGCGTACGCGCCGCAGTGCCGGTCGCCGAGCGTCTCGAAGATGTCCAGGGCCCGCCCCTGGCAGCGGAGCGCCTCGTCGGTCTCGGCCTTCAGGTCGTACAGGCGGCCCAGCTGCATCGAGACGCATCCTTCGCGGTGGGCGTCGCCGAGCTCCCTGGCCAGCCGCAGCGCCTCGCCCAGCCAGCGCGAGGCCTGGCGCAGATCCTGCAGGGACAGGTAGACGCGGCCGATGGCCTGCCGGGCGTAGGCTTCGCCGTTCTGGTCGCCGACGGCCAGGAACATGGCCAGGGCGTGGCGGAAGAACCCCAGCGCCCGCAGGTGCCCGCCGGAGAACTGGCTGGCCGCCCCCAGGCCGCAGATCGAGATCGCCTCGCCGCGGGTGTCGCCCAGCTCGTGGAAGATCGCGCGGGCGCGGCGCAGCATGTCCTCGGCCTCGGCGTAGCGATCCTGGTAGAGGCAGACCTGGCCGAGCCCGCGCAGCATGGCGGCCTCGCCGCGGCGGTCGCCGGCCGCGCGGGCGCTGTCGAGGGCGACCCGGTGGGTGAGCTGCCACTCGTCGAGGCGGCAGTGCAGGTCGAAGTAGGGGACGAGGGCCGCGGCCAGCCCCCACGCGGAGGTGGCCAGCCCGGTGTCGGCGGCCAGGCGTACGGCCTCCACGAGCGACTCCCGCTCGGCGTCGAACCACGACAGCGGGTCGGCGGTCAGCCGGCCGAGCGTCTCGCCCGGCAGGCTCCAGCGGGCGGGCTCCTCGGGGGTCAGGCTGAACAGCGTGGTCGGCAGGCGGGCCGTGGCGTGCTCGGCGGCGCTGGTCCAGCCGCCGAGCACGCGGGCGAGCGCCTGGCGTTCCGCCTCGCCGCCCGCGCCCTGCCTGGCCTCGCAGCGCAGCAGGTCGTGCAGCTGGTAGCGGGGCTGGCCGAGCGCGTCGGTGCCGGCCAGGCGCAGGAGGTTCGCGTCCACGAGGGAGTCCACGACGGCTTCGGCGCGGTCGCGGTCCAGCACGGCGTCGGCGACCCAGCCGGGCAGGGAGACGGGACCGAGCAGGCCGAGCGCGCGGAAGGTGGTGGCCGCCTCGCCGGTCAGCTTGCGGGTGCTGCGCTCGAAGGAGCCGCGTACCTCCAGGTCGCCGGCGCGCAGCTCGTCGAGCCTGGTCGAGGCGTCAGCCAGGCGTTGCTGGAGCACGCTGAGCGGCCAGCCGGGGCGGCCGGCCAGCCGGGCGCCGGCGACTCTGATGGCCAGGGGCAGGTGGCCGCAGGCGTCGAGGATGGCCAGGGCGGCGGGGCGTTCCCCGGCCAGCCGTTGCGGCCCCACGATGCGGGCCAGGAGCTGCTCGGCCTCGGTCTCGGGGAGGACGTCCAGCTCCAGCAGCAGGGTGCCGGGCAGCTCGGTGATGCGCCGGCGGCTGGTGACGAGCACCGCGCAGCCGTTGCCGGGCAGCAGGGCCCGTACCTGTGCGGCGTCGGCGGCGTCGTCGAGGAAGACGAGCATGGGCCGCTCGGCCAGCAGCGAGCGGTAGAGCGCGGCGCGCTCGTGCAGGGTGTGCGGCAGGGCGCTGTCGCCGACGCCGAGGGCGCGCAGGGCCTCGGCCAGCAGTTCGGCGGGGTCGGCCGGGGCGGGGTCGGTGCCGCCGAGGCACAGGTGGAGCTGCCCGGCGGGGTAGCCGGCGCGCACAGCGTGCGCGCAGTGCACGGCCAGCGCCGACTTGCCGACTCCCGGCGGGCCGACCACCACGGCGATCGACGGGGGGCCGTCCGGCCGCCGTTCCTGGGCCGACAGCGCGCGGGTCAGGGCGGCCACGGCCTCGGTCCGGCCGGTGAAGTCCGGGATGTCGGCGGGTAACTGGTAGGGCGGCGGCACGGTGGGGGCCCTGTCTCTTATACACACCT
>NZ_VCKX01000565.1 GCF_005889725.1 Nonomuraea zeae | reverse complement strand
CACCCTCATCGACGCCCGCCCACTCCTGGAAAACGATGGCTACAACCCCGCACCGGCCACAATCCGCTACCGGAACGCAGCCGCGCTCCTCGCCTCCATCTCGCCGTGTTGATCCTTTACGGCTTCACAAGATTTCTAACGTGCTGGGGGCGCTACCGAAGTCGGCCCATCCGGCTGCCAAGAAGCACCTGGCCGAGATCTGGAATGCCGAGGACAAAGAGCACGCCCAGGCCGCGGTCAAGGACTTCCAGGTCGCCTACGGCGCCAAGTACCCCAAGGCCGTCGCCAAGGTGGTCGACGACCTGGACGAGCTGCTCGCCTTCTACGACTATCCGCTGGAGCACTGGGTGCATCTGCGCACCACGAACCCGATCGAGTCCACCTTCGCCACGGTCCGGCACCGGACCAAGGTCACCAAGGGGCCGGGCTCTCGCGCTGCCGGGCTCGCGATGGCCTTCAAACTGATCGAATCGGCCCAGGCCCGCTGGCGTGCGGTCAACGCGCCCCACCTCGTCGCCCTGGTCCGTGCCGGGGCGAAGTTCCGCAAGGGCAAGCTCATCGAGCGGCCCGAGGAATCAGCGGCTACCGGGGAGCAGCCGGCAGCCGCCTAAAGATCTTGATCCACAGGTATTGACGATTGCTCCGGCGGTGCCGTCCACGGCCCGTATCGTTCAGCCTCCAAAGGGGCACGACATCAAGGCGAGCCTGAAACAAACGGCCTGCAACGTCTGAAACGGCTTGACAGCTAATCGCCCCTGGGCGAACAACAAGGCCCGGCAGAACGGCGGTTCTCACGCCAATCTCCAGAGCCTCGTTGTCCTGCAATGGCCATACCACCTGTCGTGTCTACGATCGGCGCCGCGTAAAGACGCCGGCCGGCCTATCCAGTGCGTCTGCGAATAAGACGGTGGACGTCGCCGACCTGCGTCAGTGTGGAGTGAAGTTGCCGATCCTTCGTCCAGAGTGGCCACGGGGCAGCTCGTCGATCAGCTTCTGTAGGCCCACAGGTTGATAATCGAGGTGTTCTCACTGTCGATTTTGCAGTGTCCCTTGTAGAGGTTGACCGTGGCGTTCCCGCAGTCGTACCAGCCTTGTTGCGTATTCGGATAAGTGGCCGCAACGTACCAGCCGCCCAAGGCTGACACGGGCGGTGCCGCCGCCGCGGACCCGCCCGCTGCGACAGCCAACGACCCTGCCGCCACTGCCGCTACTACCATGGCTCGCGCGATCATCTTCATACTCGCCCTTCGCAGAAACTGTTGCTCCTTGCAGGTTCGGCCAAGCCCCAGGGAGAAGTCGAGGCTGATCGCTGCCAGCTATCAGCGGAAAAGCGCCAGATGTGCGGCTGCGCCAACCCGGACCTCGACCTTGGTGGCCAATTCGGAGACACGCGCGGTAGTGGTCCGTGATCTCTGCTCGGTCTGGCTGAAAGATGCTGTGTGCGGTCGTCTTTCCCCTCACTCTGCCGTAGATGGAGCAGCAGGGTGTCGATGGCAGCCGTGGCCGGAGATCCCGGAGATGACCGCGCGGGTGGCGCGGGCTGCCTCGGCGAAGGGCAGTATCCGCTGGCCATGCGGGTGCGTGATGAGTTGGGCGAGTTGTTCGCCGATATCGAGTTCGCTGCCGCGTATGGCAGTCGGGGACATCTTGGGGTTGCCGCCGGGTCTGCTCGCGCTGATCACTGTGTTGCAGAAGGTAGAGAAACTGTCGGATCGGGCCGCCGCCGACCGGGCCAATTACGGCATGGACTGGAAGTACGCCCTAAGCACGGAACTCGATGATCCGGGCTTCGATCACAGTGAGCCTTTTTCATCCTCAGGCGGCCTGGGCAACGCGGTGATTTTGAAGGACGGCGATGGCCTTGCCAGGGCCGAAGCGTTCTCGGCTGATGGGACACGCACGGGCTGGACGAAGCCGGGTAGTTGAGGGCGCCCCGGGGTACAGATGGCAAACGCTACCCCTGATGATCGTTGGGTGTCTACGCCAGTCGATCAAGAACAGGGGCCGCGTTCGCGTGCCATCATCCCCGATCAAGGTGCTCGACCGCCACCTGGAGCACATCACCGTCGCCGACCCGCTGAGCGACCTGCTTGAACTGCCGACCCTGGCCGAGGTACTGGATACGGTGCCCGACCCGCGCAGCAGACGGGGACGCCGTTACCGGCTCGGCCCGCTACTGGCGTTATCCCTGCTCGCCGTGCTCGGCGGCGCGACATCCCTGGTAAGGATCACCCGGTTCATCGCCGAGTACGACCCAGAGCTACGCGCCCGCGCCAGCCTGCCCGGCACGCCACGACTGGCCGCCAGCACCCTGGGACGACTGTTCGCCCGCCTGGACGGCGCCGCCTTCGACACCGCCACCTGCAACTACCTGGCCATGCTCGCCGCCTGCGCGCCACCCGCCACCAGCGGCCGGCCCTCAGCCCAGGCCCCGCTCACTGGCCTGGCCGTGGACGGCAAGACCCTGCGCGGCAGCCGCACCGCGGACGGCACCACGGTCCACCTGCTGGCCGCCACCCGTCACGACACCCAGACCGTCCTGGCTCAACGCCAGATCGAGGCCAAGAGCAACGAGATCCCTGCGTTCACACCCCTGCTGGCCGACCTGGACCTGACCGGCGTGGTGATCACTGCCGACGCCCTGCACACCCAGCACCAACACGCCCACCACGTCATCGCCTCCGGCGGCCACTACCTGTTCATCGTCAAAGGCAACCAGCCCACCCTGCAACGCCGGCTCAAGGCCCTGCCCTGGCGCGAAGCCGTCCTCAACGACCGCACCGACGAGACCGGGCACGGCCGCCGCGAGATCCGCCGCATGAAGATCTGCACCGTCCGCCCCGGCCTGCCCTTCCCCCACGCCGTTCAGGCGATCCAGGTCAAACGCCGCCGCACCGACCACCGCACCGACCACCATCGTCACGATCTACGCCGTCACCAGCCTCCCGCCGGGACGCAGCACCCACGCCCAACTCGCCACCCTGATCCGCGGGCACTGGAGCATTGGCCTTCCCCTCATAGCGTGGAGACCGAACCGGGAAAGGTTTGGTCGTGGCAGCAGTTACGCGGCGGCGCTTTGATCCGGAGTTCTGGGCCGGGGCGCTTGCGTATCGTCAAGGAGACCGGCAAGC
>NZ_VCKX01000564.1 GCF_005889725.1 Nonomuraea zeae | reverse complement strand
CCCCAGCCCCCAGGCCACCTGCGTCGCCACGATCCACCAGAAGCCGGTCACCAGCCCGGTCACCACCATCCCCGCCCCCAGGAACGCGTGCCCGAGCACCAGCGGCCACCTGCGGCCGGCCGCGTCCGACCACACGCCGGTGGGGAGGTCGGAGACCAGCATGGTGCCCGCGATCACGGCCCCGAGCAGCAGGAGCCGCACGGGGGAGAGGTGGGCGGTGACGACGAAGTACAGGCTGGAGGTCAGCACGTAGCCCCGGTGGAAGCAGGCCCGCGAACCGGTCCAGATCAGGAACGCCCTGGCCACCCGCCGGCCTTCGCGTGCCATGGGAGCCAGCCCATCAGGCACGGCCGCCGAACACAAACGAAATATCCCGCGAAGGATGTCGAGACCGGGCATCGGGCTCCGACCATCGGTCGAAGGCCCCGGGTGGGGCGCCGCCAGACCTGAGGAGAGCAGCCGTGCGGTATCTGATGATGATCTACACGAGCGCGCGGACCTGGGGCCACCCCGCCTTCCTGCGCACGCCGGAGGCGCTGGCCATGCCGCAGGAGGGGCGCGACGAGCTGAGCGAGCAGTTCGGCGCGTTGCTGCGGGAGATCGCCGACTCCGGCGAGTTAGTCGGCGGCGAGGCGCTGGCCGACCCGGTCCACACCAGGACCGTCCGCGTGCGGGGCGGCTCCCCGGTGGCCACGGACGGGCCGTCCGCCGAGGCGGAGGAGCACCTCGCGGGCTACGTCGTCCTCGACTGCGAGAGCCGCGAACGAGCGCTGGCCATCGCGGCCCGCTTCCCCGACGCGCGGTTCGCGGCGGTCGAGGTGCGTCCGATCATGAGCACGGCGGGCGAGGAGATGTGACCGGTGAGGAGATCTGCGCCGCCGTGCCGGCCGAGCGGCTCGGCCTGGCGGCGCGACCTGAGCCGGGTGCCCGGGTGCTCGGCCGCCTGCGGGGGAGGTCCGGGGCGCCTGCCTGGGTGCTCGGCCGCCTGCGGGGGAGGTCCTGGGCGCCTGCCGGGCCGGAAGGCGCGGGGTAGGGACAGCCCTACCTCGGAAGTGCCGGGTACAGGATCGATGCGACCCCGGCCCCGCCCGTAGCGTTATCGCGTGATCACTTCACGCAGCCGCCGCTGGACCGCCGCTTCCGTGCTCGCCCTCGCCGTCACCACCACCGTGGTGAGCGGCCCGGCCGCCCAGGCCGCAACGGGCACGGACCCGGTCGTCCAGATCACCCTGGGCAAGCTGGTGAACGACGACAAGTTCCCCGCCGCGCTGGCGTCCGTGCG
This sequence comes from Nonomuraea zeae, assembly GCF_005889725.1. Lineage (GTDB taxonomy): Bacteria > Actinomycetota > Actinomycetes > Streptosporangiales > Streptosporangiaceae > Nonomuraea > Nonomuraea zeae. The sequence goes on along the minus strand of NZ_VCKX01000564.1, from coordinate 1,861 downwards.
GGGCCGCGACGGGCGTACGAGCGACTATGCCGCCGGTGTCGCCGACGTGGCGACCAAGGAGAAGGCGCCGGCCGACGGGTATGTGCGCATTGGCAGCAACACCAAGTCCTTCACCGCCGTGACCGTCCTGCAGCTGGTCGGCGAGGGCAAGGTCAAGCTGGACGAGCCGGTCGAGACGTACCTGCCGGGTCTGCTCCGGGGGGAGGGCATCGACGGGCGGCGCATCACCGTACGGCAGCTCCTGCAGCACACCAGCGGCCTGCCCGAGTACACCGACTTCCTGGCCAAGGGCATCCTCCCCTTCCAGCACACCTACTTCCAGCCCCGCGAGCTGCTGAGCATGGCGCTGGCGAAGAAGGCCGCCTTCGCGCCCGGCACCAAGTGGCAGTACACCAACACCAACTACATCGTCGCCGGTCTGCTGATCGAGAAGGTCACCGGCCGCCCGGCCATCGAGGAGATCACCAGGCGCACGATCGACCGGATCGGCCTGCGCCACACCTCGTTCCCGAACGTCGGCGACCAGGACGTCCCGGCCCCGCACGCCAAGGGGTACCACCGTGACGACCCGGCCAAGCCGATGACCGACGTCACCGCGTTCGACCCGTCCCAGGCGTGGACCGCCGGGCAGATGATCTCCACCCCCGGCGACCTCAACCGCTTCTTCACCGCGCTCCTCGGCGGCAAGCTGCTCAAGCCCGAGCAGCTCAAGCAGATGCGCACCACCGTGGACGCCCCGATGCTCGGCGCCGGCGCCAAGTACGGCCTCGGCCTGAGCAGCATCAAGCTGACCTGCGGCGGCACCGCCTGGGGCCACGGCGGCTCCATCCCCGGCTACTACACCACCAACGCGGTCACCGAGGACGGCCGCGCCGCCGCCATCGCCGTCACCCACCTGCCCACCAGCCTGCCGGCCCACGAGCACGTCGAGAAGGCACTCGACACGGTGCTCTGCACGCGACTCTGACCTCAGCGCCGGGTCCGCGCGCTCAGTGCTGGATCGCTCCGCGCGCTCAAGGCTGGATCCGGTCGCTCAGGGCCGGGTCCGCGCACGGTGGACCGTCACCTGGTCGCCGCGGCCGGGGTAGGCCATGATGAGCAGCCGCTGGCCCGCCCGCTGCTCGTCCTTCCACGGCAGCCAGGCATGGTGAACGCGGATGCGATAGTGGCCCGCGCCCCGGACGGCGAGGTCGGGCAGCTCGATCCCGCTCAGGTAGTCGGTGGGCACGATGCGGCCGCCGGGGCTCTCGTAACCGATCTCGACCACATGGTCCCAGCCCTTCGTCTCGACGGGCGGGCGGCGGTCGTAGGTCTCGGTGGTGACGCAGGCGCGGTAGTTGGTGTTGAGGACGACGACGAGGTGCCCGGGCTCGGAGGCCGCCAGGTCACCGTCCGTCGTCCGCTGCCACAGCTGGTCCTCGGGCTCGCCCTCGTTCTCGTACGCGTCGAGCGAGGTCTCCGTCCAGATGGGCCGCTTCTGCCTGATCGCCGACACCGGCTTGATCAGGGGGCGATGGCGGGGCGCCTTGTCGCATTTGGCCTGCTCTTCCGCCTCCCGGTCGAACATCTCCTGCTCATCCGCCGCGACCGCCGCGTCGGCGTGCTCGGCGGCCTTGGGACAGACGCCGGCCAGGAGCGCTGCGTCGGCGAACGGATCGATGCCGTCCCCCGGCCGGATCCGGGTCGCCGCCTCATGCCGGCCTCAGCTCATGGGCAGAGCGCCCCAACCACAGCAACGTGACTGCGTTGAGCGCCAGCCGACCGCCCTCGTACCAGACGTACCCGCTGTTGAACGGGGCCCTGAGCTCAGGCACGAGCATCGGTCCGGCGGCGACCACCACGCCCGCCCACACCGTGACCC
>NZ_VCKX01000563.1 GCF_005889725.1 Nonomuraea zeae | reverse complement strand
CCGCCACGACCACGCCCGCCGCCCCCACGCCGCGCGGCCCCCTGCTGTCGGTGAGCTTGCCCGCGACCGGCATGGTGATCGCGGCCCCGACGCCCATCGGCGCCAGCAGCAGACCCGCGTCCAGGGCGCTGCCGCCCTGCGCGAGCTGGCTGTAGAGCGGGACGAGCACGGTGAAGCCGAACATCCCCGCCGAGTAGCACGCGAGCGCGGTCACCGCCGACGCGAACGTCCGGTCGCCGAACAGCCGCAGGTCCAGCAGCGTCCCCGAGGCCCGCAGCGCCCGCACGGCGAACGCGGCGACCAAAGCCACGCCGATCCACAACGCGGGATGCAGGAGCGAGGCCCCGTTGCCCACCTCCGACAGGCCGTAGACCACCCCGGCCAGGCCGGGGGACAGCAGCGCCAGGCCGGGCACGTCGAGGCTCTGCGGGCTCGCGCCGGGCGCGCGCGGCAGCAGCAGGAACGCCGCCACCAGGGCCACCGCGCAGACCGGCACGTTGATCAGGAACAGCCACCGCCAGCCGGGTCCCTCCACGATCAGCCCGCCGAGCGGCGGCCCGAGCACGGGCGCCAGCATCGCGGGCACTGAGATCATGGCCATCGCGCGGCCCATCCGCTCCTTGCCCGCCGCCTGCGCCAGCATCATCTGGCCGACGGGCAGGAGCAGCCCCCCGCCCAGGCCCTGCACCGCGCGGAAGACGATCAGGCTGCCGACCGACCAGGCGGCGGCGCTGAGCGCCGAACCTGCGACGAACAGCGCGAGCGAGACGAGCCAGACGCTCCGGCCGCCGAACCTGCCCGCCGCCCAGCCGGTGACCGGCACCGTCATCGAGAGGGCCAGCAGGTAGCCGGTGACCACCCACTGCATGGTGGCCGGGGTCGCGTGGAAGTCGCGGGCGAGGGCGCCGAGTGCGACGTTGACGATCGTGGTGTCGAGCATCGTCATGACGACGCCCAGCAGGACGACCAGGGCCGTCGTCCAGAGGGGAGTTCGTACGCCGTATCGCATGTCGTACAGCGTATCAGTTTCGTACAGTGTCTAAAATCGGCACCGTGAGCTCTGTCTGGTCGCGTCCCACGCCGCCGCGCCGCCCCGCCCTGACCAGGGAGGCGATCGTGGCCGCCGCCATCGCGATCGCCGACGCCGAAGGGCTGGCCGCGGTCTCGATCAGGCGCGTGGCCGCCGAGCTGGACGCGCGGGCGATGACGCTCTACTCCTACATCGATCGCAAGGAAGACCTGCTGGCGCTGATGCTCGACGAGATCTCCACGGAGGTGCTCATTGACGGGCCGCTCCCCGGCGACTGGCGGGAGGCGCTGCGGCTGATCGCCGGGCGCGAGCGCGAGCTGGTGCGCCGCCACCCCTGGCGGGTGGAGCTGGTCTCGCAGCGGGTGCCCGTGGGGCCCAACGCCCTGCGGCACGTGGAGCAGAAGCTGGCCGCGTTCGACGGGCTCGGGATCGACCGGCTGACGGCCTGGCGGTATCTGGCCGCGTTCAACGACTACATGACCGGGTTCGTGGTCAGGGAGGCGCTGGAGCGCGGCGAGCCCAGGGAGCAGGGGATCAACGACGCCGAGCGGGCGGCGGTCGCGGAGCCGTACATCAGGGAGCTGGTCGAGAGCGGCGAGTTCCCCAGGCTCGCGCCGATGATCGAGCAGGGCGTGCGGGGCGCGGACGACAACTTCGAGCGCGGGCTCGGCTGGGTGCTGGACGGAATCGAGGGCGACCTGCCCGGGCGATAACCTTTGTCGCGATGAACACCACCGTCTCCACGATCGTCATCGCGGGCTCCCTGCTGCTCATGGTGGCGAGCCTGGTCAACGCCTTCCGCGACCGGCCGATGGGCATGGTCCTGCTGGTCGGCTTCGCCGTGCTGGAGGTCGCCGTGCTGGTGCAGGCCGGCTTCGTGATCGCGGCGGTCACCGGCGGCGGCGGGCCCGCCGACAAGGTCACGCTGTTCGGCTACGTCGGCGGCCAGGTGCTGATCCCGCCCGCCGGGGTCTTCCTCGCGCTGGCCGAGCGCAGCAGGTGGGGGTCGGCGATCCTGGTCGTGGCCGGGTTCGCGATCGCGGTGATGACGGCCCGGCTGGGGCAGATCTGGTCCGGTGCCGCGTGACCACCTCGATCGGCACCGGCCCCGGCCGCGCCCTGGTCGCCGTCTACGGGCTCTTCTCGCTGGCCGCGGGGGCGCGGGCGGCCGTGCAGATCGCCGGCCGGTTCGGCGAGGCGCCGCTGGCCTACTCGCTGTCGGCCTTCGCGGCGATCGTCTACATCGTGCTCACCGTGGCGCTCCTGCGCGGCGCGCGCCGCCTCGCGCTGGCCGCGCTCGGCATCGAGCTGGCGGGCGTACTGATCATCGGCACCCTGAGCCTCGTCGATCCGGCCGCCTTCCCCGACGAGACGGTCTGGTCGGCGTACGGCAGGGGCTACCTGTTCATTCCGCTGGTGTTGCCGCTGGTGGGCCTCTACTGGCTGTGGCGCAGGCGTTAACGTCCGGCCTGAGCGGGCAGTGTCACACGCCATGAGCACGATCGAGCACTCAGAAGACGTCAGGGTCCCCGTCACGGTGGCCTACAACCAATGGACGCAGTTCGAGAGCTTCCCCGAGTTCATGGAGGGCGTGGATACGGTCAAGCAGATCACCGACACCCGTACGGCCTGGGTGACGGAGATCGCCGGGATCAAGCGCGAGTTCGAGGCCGAGATCACCGAGCAGCACCCGGACGAGCGCATCGCGTGGCGCTCGCTCGACAAGCCGCATCAGGCCGGCGTGGTGACCTTCCACCACATCGACGGCAACACCACCAGGGTCACGCTCCAGATGGAGTACGACCCCGAGGGGTTCGTCGAGACCGCGGGCGACTGGCTGCAGCTCATCCGCCTGCGCGTCGTCAACGACGTCAAGCGGTTCAAGGCGTTCATCGAGGCGCGCGGCGGCGAGACCGGCGCGTGGCGCGGTGACGTGCCGGGGCCGCACCAGAGCGGCTCCACCTACGGCGACAGCGACCGGCCCGTTCCGCCCGGCACGGTCGGCGGCCCCGGCGGGCTGCCCGGCGAGACGCTCGGCGACGGGCCCGATGGCAGGCCCGGCGAGCGACCCGGTGGAACGCTCCCCGCTCCCGGCCCGGTGCCGCAGGCTCCCCGCCACATGCC
>NZ_VCKX01000562.1 GCF_005889725.1 Nonomuraea zeae | reverse complement strand
CATCCAAGACGGACAGGTGATCCTTCACAGCTCCTGACCACCACTCACCGCGAAACCCCAACCATGATCACCAGGTCGGGGTTCGCTGCCGCGTGCCCAGCTCAGGAAGGGATTTTCGGGGCAGATTCATAATGCAGGTTCCGCGCGCGGGCCGGTCGACTGGCGGGCGATCAGCGTCGGCCGGGACACCCACTCGCGGCTGTCCGTACGGCCCTCGACGCGTTCGAGCGCGAACTCCGCCGCCACCCGCCCCATCGTCACCCCGTACTGGGCGACGGTGGTCAGGGAGAAGCGGGGGTGCGAGGCGAACTGGGTGTCGTCGTAGCCCGCGACCGAGACGTCCTCCGGCACCCGCAGGCCGCGCTCGGCCAGCGCGCGCAGGCTGCCGAACGCCCCCTGGTCGGAGCCGACGAACAGGGCCGTGGGCCGCTCTCCCCCGTCGAGCAGGGCCCCCGTCGCCTCCCAGGTCGCGGCCTCGCTGCCGCCGCAGCGGACGACCTCGACGTGGGCTCCCAGGCCGAGCCGCTCCATCGCCTCGCGATAGCCGGCCTCGCGTACGGCGTGCGGGCTGAGCACGCCCGTGCCCGTGACGTCGTGCGACAGGTGCATGATGCGGCGGTGGCCGAGGCCGGCCAGGTGCTCCACGGCCAGCGCGGCGCCGGCGCGGTCGTCGTCCACGACCCTGTCGTAGTGGTCGCCCGGATCGTGCCGGGCCACGACCACGGTGGGCAGCCGCCGCGCGAAGTCGTCGAGCCACGCGGTGCGCACCTTAGGCGAGACGACGATCAACGCCTCGACCTCCCGGTCCCACAATGCCTCCATGCCGGGGTTGCGCTCGTCGGACTCGTGGTCGAAGGGCGAGACGAGCATGCGGTACGGCCCGGAGTCGAGCGCTTCGTACACGCCGTCGAGGATGTCGGCGAAGAACTGGCCGCGCAGCAGGGGCACGGCGACCCCGATCGTGCGGGTCGAGGTGCGCATCGCCCGGGCGGCCTCGCGCGGCCGGTAGCCCAGCTCCGCGATGGCCTGCTCCACGCGTTCGCGCATGCGCGGGCTCACGCCGTAGGCGTCGCGGAGCACTTTCGACACGGCGGCTCGCGACACTCCCGCCGCGGTCGCGACATCGGAGATCGTTGGGCGCGTGGAGCTCATGCCAGCAACATAGCGAGCCGGGGCCCGGCGTGTGACCCCGGGCCGCACGAGCTGCGCGGCGCCGGGCTTGACGGCCAGGCGCACGTGGCCGGGCTCCTCGTACGCCTCGCTGATCTCGTCGCCGAAGAGGTAGTCGGTGTTCCGGCGGGTGCGCTCGTACAGCAGCGCGGACAGCTCACCGCGCAGGATCCCCTCCTCGATGCCCGTGAGCCGGGTGACGTTCTGGCCGGCACCGCGGATGTCCACGGTCTGGCCACCTGGCCGCAATCGCGGGAATCGTTCGACGACGACCGGGTGCAAGCGGGCTGGCGGTCAGTGGTGGGCCGGCTCCCTGTCGCGGCCGGTGTTCCTGGCGGCGGGGATCGTGGCGGTGGCCAGCAGCGCCAGGAGCAGGAAGCCGGCTCCGACGTAGGAGCCGAGGGCCAGCCCGCCGGTCATCGCCTCGCGGGCGGCGGTGGCCACGATCGCGGTGTTCGGGTCGGCGGCAAGCGGCGCGATCGCGGCGCCCGCGCTGTCGGTGACGGTGTGCGCCAGCTGCTCGGACCGCGCGACGGGCAGGCCCGACGTCGTCAGCGCGTCCTGGAGGTTCGCGCCGAGCGCGGTGAAGAACACCGTGAACAGCACGGCGATGCCGAGTGCCGAGCCGAGCTGCCGGAAGGCGCTCTGCACGCCGGAGCCCTGCCCCGAGCTCGTCTCGGGCACATCGGCCAGGACGACGTTGGTGACCTGGGCGGTGGCGAACCCGACGCCCACGCCGTACAGGCACAGGGCCCCCGCGATCGTCCACCACGGGCTGCCGGTCGCGGCGATCAGCCCGAGCACGACCAGGCCCGCCGCCTCCAGCGCCAGCCCGATCCGGACCAGGCCGAGCGCGGAGACCCTGGCGGCCAGGCCGAAGCTGGCGCCGCTGGCCACGAAGCTGCCCACGGCCACGGCCAGCAGGGACAGGCCCGCCTGGACCGCGCTGTAGCCGAGGGTGAACTGCAGCCACAGCGGCAGGACCGCGATGATCCCGTACTCGCCGAGACCGATGATCGTGGTGGCGATGTTGCCGTTGCGGAAGGAGGAGATGGCGAACAGCCGGACGTCCATGAGCGCCTTGCCGGGCTCGGCGCTCCTGGTGAGGACGGCCTGCCGGCGGACGAAGCCGGTCAGTGCCAGCGCGGACAGCAGCAGCGCCACCAGGACGGGCGAGGGGCCGCCGCTCCAGGTGAACCCGAGAATCTCGAGCGGCTCGACGGTGGCCAGCCAGCCGTAGGTGCGGCCTTCGACCAGGGCGAAGGCGAGCAGTCCGAGGCCGAGGATCGACAGGGCCGCCCCGGCGGCGTCGATGCGGGCGGGCTTTCGCGGTGAGGGGGCCAGGAACACCATGCCGCCGGCCAGGATCAGCAGTGACAGCGGGATGTTGATGCCGAAGGCCCAGCGCCAGGAGGCGTGCTCCGACAGCCACCCGCCCAGCGCGGGGCCGAAGGCGGCGGCGGCGCCGATGGTGGAGCCCCATACGGCGAAGGCCTGGCCGCGTGCCTTGCCGGTGAAGGTGGCGTTCAGCAGGGCCAGGGAGGTCGGCAGGATCATCGCCGCCCCCGCGCCCTGCAGGAAGCGGGCCAAGATGAGCAGGCCGCCGCCCGGCGCGAGCCCGGCCAGCAGGCTGGTCGCGCCGAAGACGACGACACCGGACAGGAAGACCCGCCTGGCGCCGAGGATGTCGGAGTAGCGGCCGGTCAGCAGCAGCAGCGCGGCGAAGACGATCGCGTAGGACTCTTGGATCCACTGCGCCTGGGTGGCGTTGACCTTCAGGTCCTCGATGATCGGCGGGATGATCACATTGACGATCGTGGTGTCCACCACGATCAGCGCGACGCCCAGCGCGATGGCTATCAGACCGAGCCAGCGGCGGGCGGGGGAATGCGTGGACATGCAGAAAGCTCCGAACGGGGAAAGGGGCATGCTTCAGTACCGGTCCGCGCTTGGGCGCGGCCGGGCGGGCGTGTGCCGCGGTCAGGCGGAGGAGGTCAGGCGGCGGGGG
>NZ_VCKX01000561.1 GCF_005889725.1 Nonomuraea zeae | reverse complement strand
CCCAGCAGCCGGGCGATCGGCGCGGCGACACTGCCGACCGCCCCCGCCGCCCCCGTCACCAGAACCGTGTCACCAGGCCGCACCTCCGCCGCCGCACGCAAGCCCACGTACGTCGTCAGGCCCTGCCCGAGATGGCCCATCGCCTCATCCGCCGAGGAGACCGGCTCGATCCTGCGCCAGGCGCCGACGGCGGCGTACTCGCGCCAGCCCAGACCATGCCGCACCCAGTCACCGACCGCGAGATCGGGACGGGAGGAGGCCACCACCTCGCCCACCGCCGGCCCGTACAGGACCTCACCCACCTGGTAGGCAGGCATCGGCCCGGCCGAACCGCTGATGAGCGTACGCATGGCGGCGGTGACGGCCATCCACCGGTTGCGCACCACCACCGGCCCGCCCACGGGGGAGCGGGTCAGCCGGAAGGAGGCCGAAGTGAGCGGCAGGCCGGTGGGAACGTGAGAGGCGAGGCGGACCTCGCGCGAGTCGAAAGCCATGCGCCGATCGTCGACCTTGACGCACCCGTCAAGGTCAACCCCCCGCCCCGGCGGACACCGGCGGCGCCCCTCGGGGGAGAGGGGCACAGAATTCGCAGGGAAATATGGTTAGTTGCACCTTTTGTGCTGATTTTATAAATACAGTATCTGTTCATATCTCTTGAGCATTAACACTGGAATCACCCGGGAACGCGAGTTCCGCGACGATCGGTGCCGCATCGGGGGGAGCCCGCCGGCACGAAGAATTCGGGGGATCACCAGTGAAACGAGTGCTTCTCGCGGCAGCGCTTGCGCTGACCGCCACTACCACCGCTACCACCGGGACCACCGCAGCCACCGCCATCTCACCAGCGCCCGAAGAATCACCAGCACCCGAGGAAACCACCTCGATGGAGGAGACCGCACCGCCGGAAGAGACCTCACCGGCCGAGGAAACCTCACCCACCCCCACCACCAGCCCCGTAGGACCAGGGTGCGCGGCGCTAGAAGACAGCCTCTCCGGCCTCGCCGACCAACCGGCCGCCACAGCCCTGTCGAAAGTCCCGGACCTGTCCATGCTCGCCCAAGCAGTCAAACAAGCCGGGCTGGAGGACAAACTGAACTCCACCCAGGACATAACAATTTTCGCACCCAACAACGCCGCCTTCGAAGCAATCCCGAAGGACGTCCGCGACAAGGTCATGGCCGACAAGGACGCCCTGGCCAAGGTCCTCTCCTACCACGTCGCAGAGGGCAAACTCAGCCCCGCCGACATGGAAGGCGCCCCGCTCAAGTCACTCCAGGGCGGCGAACTCACCGTCAAGGGCACCGGCGACGACCTCACCGTCAACAACGCCAAGGTCGTCTGCGGAGACCTGCCCACCACCAACGCCACGGTCTACATCATCGACAAGGTCCTGATGCCGCAGTAAACGAATGACCGAACCGCGCCGGACCCGCCACCCCAGGCGGCGGGTCCGGCGCGGTCATGCCAACCCTCCGCCGCTCAACCGGGGGAGGCGGCTTTCTCGGCGTCTCGACCAGATGGCCGGTCGGCAAGGGAATCCGCCCGGCCCGCGGGGGAGAGGTGGCGGCGGATCCCCCTCGCGTGTACGGCGTCTTCGCAGGTGATCAGGCATCCCGGCCCTGGACGCCAGGGCGACGGGTCGCTGCGTGCGGGGCCGGGCGCACCCGCACGCAGCGACCCGAAAGCCCGGTATGCGGCCTGATGGAGGGATAAATCCCATACCAGACAGAATCCCCCTTCTGTTTGGTATGGGATTGAATGTCGCTTTGAGGTCTCGTGACGGGGAGGGAGCCTCAGAGGCGGTTCACGAAGCGCGCCGCGGCGCGCTGGCTCATGCCGGTCTCGCCACGTACGAGGAACACGGCGTCCCGGATCTGGCCGAGCGACTTCAGCTCTCGAGCCTGGTCGACAAGATCGCTACTCGGGTTGGGACGGTTGCGCGGGCGCTTGGTGAGCCGTACGGCCAGGATGATCAGCCAGATGGCGGCGGCGGTGACGACGGCCGTCAGCGCGACGAGGGTCGGTGTGGTGACCTCCAGGGGGGACATGTGATGGCGTATGCCCTGGAGTTCCGGGTTTATTCGGGGTCGATGTGATTGCTTGATAATGAACATTATGTCAAGTAAGGGTGGTTCGAGAGGGGGTGCCGCTCCCCTTGATGGGTGGGTTCGGTGGGTCTGGTGTGAAGATTTTTTGGCGCTGCGGCCGCGCCCGATGGGGTGCGGAGCGAGGCGGCGCGGGGCTGGTTTGCGGTGGCCGGCCGGGGTTTTCGGGGTGTGCGGCCGTGGTGTGTGCGGCTCCCCTGGGTGTTGACGGCGCCTTTGACGCTATGTTGATTCGCTGTCCTTGGCGGGATGTCTGGTTTTAGGGTGGAGCTCCTGCTATTCGCGCCGCGAGAGGAGCAGCACGTGGGGAGCCAGTCGGTGTTATGCCCGGTGTGTCAGGGGGTTGTGCCCGCTACCGGTAAGGACGCGTACACCCCGCTGCGGGGGCGGTTGATCGTGACGAACGGCTATTGCGGGGGTGGGTGCGCCGAGCGGCGTGCCGAGGCGGTGGACCAGGGCCGGCAGAGGGCTGCGCAGCAGCATGCGGCTCAGCAGCAGACGCAGCAGATGGCGCGTCCTGCGCCGCAGGCGGGGCCGCCGGCTCAGCAGGGGCCGCCGCCGGCGGTGGCGGTGGGGCCTGGTGGTGCGCAGTTGCGGGTGGTGCGCTGATTTCTGCCCCGGTTGGAGGGGCTGCCCGGTGGTGCGGGCAGGGTGGGGTTATTGGTGGCCGTCGGTGGTGTGCCAGTAGTCGCGGGTGTGTACGGCGAGCCCGTCGGGGTCGAAGCGGGCGAAGACGCAGCCTGCGAGGGTGACTGGACGGCCGTTGTCGAGGGCGTGGACCCGGAACTCGATGGCGGCCTGGTCGCCGTCGACGATGGGGTCGGTGAAGGTGACGTGGGGTTGGGTTTCGCCGTCGAATGACCAGGTGATGTAGTCGGTGATGGCTTGTCTTCCGTGGTGTGGTGGGCGGAAGGGCATGCTGGTGTGGGTGGCGTCGGGGTGGTAGAGGGCCGCGATGGCGGTGGTGTCGTGGTGGGTCCAGCCGTGTTGCCAGGTGTCGGCGAAGCGTCGGGCGGCGGTGCGGGGGTCCATGGCGGGGTTCAGGGTGTGTAGGGGCTGTCTCTTATACACAGC
>NZ_VCKX01000560.1 GCF_005889725.1 Nonomuraea zeae | reverse complement strand
GGGCTGGGGCTCAGGTCCAGTGGCCGCGTGGCGGGCCTACGCATGGGCTCGGGGCGGGCGGCCGCCGGGTGGGACCGGCGGCCGTCCGGTGCCGCGGGCGCGCTACTCCACCTCGATCGGCAGCTCGTAGATCTCCGTGGTCGGGTGCCCGGCCTTCTCGTGCACGCGCAGCACGGCCTCCTTGGACGGCCCGGAGGACAGGCAGAACACCTTGCCCGAATCCGGGTCGAGCCAGGCGCGCTCGAAGTGCACGCCCTCAGCCTCCTCGACCGCCAGGTCGCGCTCGTGCGCCTCCCGCAGCTGCTCCTCCGTCACGCCCACGAAGCCGCTGTGCACGTCCATGAACTTCGCCATCGCGAACCCCTCTTTCCCTTTTCAAGGGATGGCGTTCCATCGCGTTCCATCTCAGGCCACCTCGCGGCCATCTCTGGGGCCATCTCTGGGGCCATCTCTGTGCCATCGTCGGCCGATTCGCGCCGCCTGGCCATAGCCGACAATCCCCAAGTAATGATCTTTCCCCGCCCTTGTAGTACTTTTAGATGACTTGTCGGCCCTGCATGCCCATGCTCACCCTTACCGGCATGCCGCCACGTTCAAAGCCCGCTGGGGAACATGACGTGATTCGCATCGCGGTGATCGACGACCACGAGCTCATCCGCCATGGCCTGGAGTACCTGCTCCACCGCTTCGACGACCTCAAAGTGGTCCTGCAAGGCGCGGCGATCGGGGATCTGCGCGCCGCCGAGCTGGATCACGACGTCCTCATCCTCGACCTCTACCTGGCCACCGACCGCCCCTGCGTGGCGGAGATCAGGGAGCTGTCGGCGATCACCAGGGTCCTGGTCGTCTCGGCCTCGGGCCGGCCCGCCGACGTGCTGGCCGCCGTCCGGTCCGGCGCCAACGGGTACGTCACCAAGGAGGCCCCCGCCGAGCAGATCGTGGATGCCGTGCGCACCGTGGCGGCCGGCGGGTTCTACCTCTCGGCGGGACTGGCCGACATCCTGCAGAACCAGCTCTCCGCCCCCGCCCGCGAGGAGGAGGGCGACGCCGGAGCCCGGCCGAGGCTGTCGGCCCGCGAGGAGGAGACGCTCTCGTTCATCGCCCAAGGCTTCACCCACGCGCAGATCGCCCGCCGGATGGAGATCAGCAAGGCCACCGTCGACACCTACGTCGAGCGGATCAGGACCAAGCTCCAGGTCGGCAACAAGGCCCAGCTCACCCGCGCGGCCCTGGACCGCCTCGAACGCCGCCGAGAGGCATGACCGCGCCGTCCGCGGTCGCCAGGATCGAGCGGACCAGGGCGTTCACGATGATCGCCGTGCGGCTGGGCGCGCTGGTCCTGTGCGGGTCGCTCGAAGTGACCGGCGGCGCGCGCTGGACGACGATCTGGCCGCTGTCCGGCCTGCTGGCAGCGCTCCTGGCGAGCAGCCTGACGATCTGCGTGCTGTGCGGGGTGCGCGGTGCGCTCCCGTCCCGCGGCTTGCTGGCCGCCGACCTGGTGATCGTCGTGGTGGCCTGCCCGGCGATCCCGTGGTACGCCCGCGAGGCCGGCGCCGGCGACTGGCCGGGGGTCGTGCTGCCGTACGCGCTGCTCATGGCGGTCACGGCCGGTCTGTCCTTCCGTACGTATCCGGCGGTGGGCGCGTGGGCCGCCGCGCTCGGCGGCGCGTACGTCTGCGGGCACGTCATCGCCGCGCTGGAGCCCTGGTGGGCGGCCCTGCCGCACGTGGCGGGCCTGCTGGCCAACGCGGGCGTGGCCGGGTACGTCGCCCGCCTCCTGATGGCCGGTGCCAGGGAGCTGGACCTGATGCGGGCCGAGGAGGTGCGGCGCTCCGCGCGGCGCTCGGAGGAGCGCGAACGCGCGAGGACCGCCCGCGTCCTGCACGACCGGATCCTGCAGACGCTGGAGGCGCTGGTCAGGGATGGCTGGATCGCCGACGACGGGGTGCGGGCGCGGGTGGCGGGGGAGTCGCGGTGGCTGCGCGACTACCTGCGCGGCGACGACGCCCCGGACGGCGACGTGGTGGCCGCCCTGGAGGCGGTCGTACGGGAGGCGGTGGGGCGCGGGCTGCACGTGGAGTTCAACGCCGGCCGGTTAAGGGCCTCGCCCGACCGGGACCGGGTCCCGCCCGAGACCGTGGACGCGCTGGCCGGCGCGCTGCGCGAGGCGCTGACGAACGTGGCCAAGCACGCCCGCGTCCAGCACGCCGTGGTGTGGGCGGACAGCCGCGCGGGCGTGCTCTCGCTGAGCGTGCTCGACCACGGCGCCGGGTTCGACGCGGAGCGGCCGCCGCCGGGGCTGGGGATCGCGCGCTCGATCGTGGACCGGGTGACCGCGGCCGGCGGCGCCGCGAGCATCGAGACCGCGCCGGGCGAGGGCACCCACGTGTCCGTCCGGATCCCGCTCCCGCCCGGCGCGTGACGGGCGGGAGCGCCGTGGAGCCCCGGCCGGCCGAGGCCGGCGCAAGGGGCCCCTGGGCCGGCCGAGGCCGGCGCAAGACCGCAGGGGGTACGGGGTCAGCCGGGCGTACGCCAGGTCACCAGCGCGTCCAGGGCCTCGACGCGGGAGCCGGTGACCAGGAGCGGGTTGATCTCCAGGGACTCCAGCTCGTCGCCCAGGGTCTCCGCGAAGGCGGCGATCCTGGCCACGACCTCGGCCACCGCGTCCAGGTCGGCCGGCTCGCCGCCCCTGGCCCCTTGCAGGAGCGCCGTGCCCCGCAGCTCGGAGAGCGCCAGCCGTACCTCGGCGGTGTCCACGGGCAGGACGCGCAGCGCGGTGTCGCGCAGCACCTCCACCCAGATCCCGCCGAGCCCGACGGCCAGCGTGAGCCCCCAGGCGGGGTCCCGTACAAGACCCACCAGCAACTCGACGCCGCCGCTGCGCTGCGGCTGCACGAGCACCCCGGCCAGTGCGGGCCCGGTGCCGCCGGCCGCGGTCGCCGCCGGCGGGACCGCGGCGATCAGGGCGCGGAACGCCTCCCGCACCTCCTCCGGCCCCGACAACCCGAGCCGGACGCCCCCGATGTCGCTCTTGTGCCCCAGCCCTTCCGCCGCGATCTTGAGCACCACGGGATAGCCGAAGCCCTCGGCCGCCGCGACCGCCTCGGACTCCTCGCTCACCAGGGTGGAGGGCACCACCGGCAGCCCGGCGGCGGCGAGCAGGGCGGAGGCGCGGTGCTCGGCC
>NZ_VCKX01000559.1 GCF_005889725.1 Nonomuraea zeae | reverse complement strand
GGGGTGGGTTGCCGGGTCATGCGGCGTATGTGATTTATACGTCGGGTTCGACTGGGCGGCCGAAGGGTGTGGTGGTTGAGCAGCGGTCGGTGGTGGCGTTTTTGCAGTGGGCGGTGCGGGAGTTCGGTGGGGCGGATTTCGCTCGGGTGCTGTTTTCGACGTCGTTGACGTTTGATGTGTCGGTGTTTGAGCTGTTTGGTCCGTTGGTGTCGGGTGGTTGTGTGGAGGTGGTGCCGGATGTGCTGGCGGTTGCGGATGGGGGTCGTGATCTGGGTGGGGTGAGTTTGGTCAGTGGTGTGCCGTCGGCGTTGGCGCAGGTGGTGGGCGCTGATGTGTTGGGGGTGTGTCCGCGTTCGGTGGTGTTGGCTGGTGAGGCGTTGTCGGTGGATGCGCTGGCGGGGTTGCGGGCGGCGGTGCCGGGGGCGCGGGTGGCCAACATTTACGGGCCTACGGAGGCGACCGTTTATGCGACGGCGTGGTTTGCCGATGGTGTGGTGGATGGTGTGGTGCCGATTGGCCGGCCGGTGGACAACACTCGGGTGTATGTGCTGGATGGGGCGATGAATCCGGTGCCGGTCGGGGTGGCTGGGGAGTTGTATCTGGCTGGTGGTGGGTTGGCGCGTGGGTATCTCAACAGGCCGGCGTTGACGGGTGAGCGTTTTGTGGCTGATCCGTTTTCGGGGGATGGGGGGCGGTTGTATCGCACTGGGGATGTGGTGCGGTGGAACGGCGCGGGTCAGGTGGAGTATCTGGGCCGGGTGGATGAGCAGGTCAAGATTCGTGGGTTCCGGATCGAGTTGGGTGAGGTGCAGGCGGCGGTGGCCGCTCATCCGGGTGTGGCTCGGGCGGTGGTGGTGGCTCGTGAGGACACGCCGGGTGACAAGCGTCTGGTCGCTTACGCCGTTCCCGCCGGGGATGGAGCGGGGCTGGCCGAATCGGTGCGGGCGTTCGTCGCGGACCGGTTGCCGTCGTACATGGTGCCTGTCGCCACGGTCGTTCTGGACGCGCTGCCGCTGAGCGCCAACGGCAAGCTCGACCGCAAAGCCCTGCCCGCCCCCGAGTACACAGCGGGCACGGGCCGCGCACCGGCCGACGTCCGCGAAGAGATTCTGTGCGACACGTTCGCCGAGGTGCTCGGCCTGGACGGCGTCGGAGTGGACGACGACTTCTTCGCGCTCGGCGGCCACTCCCTGCTCGCGATCCGCCTGGTCGCCCTGGTACGGGCACGCGGCGTCTCGGTCTCCGTACGAGCCCTGTTCGAGGCGCCCACCCCGGCCGGGCTGGCGAGGTCGATCGGCGAGACGCTCGCGGCGGTCCCCGAGAACCTGATCCCGGACGGTGCCACCGTCATCACGCCCGGCATGCTCCCCCTGGTCGATCTGACCCCGGACGAGATCGACCGCGTGACGGCCACCGTCGAGGGCGGCGCGCCCAACGTCGCCGACATCTACCCCCTCGCGCCCCTGCAGGAGGGTCTGCTGTTCCACCACCTGCTGGCGGACGGCGGCGAGGACGCGTACGTGATGCCGACGGTGCTGGAGTTCGACTCCCGCGACCGGCTGGACGCCTTCACGGACTCGCTGCAGCGGGTGGTCGATCGCCACGACGTCTACCGCACGTCGATCGTGTGGGAAGGGCTGCGCGAGCCGGTCCAGGTGGTCTGGCGCCGCGCGGCCATGCCGGTCGAGGAGGTGGAGCTGGACCCGAGCGGCACCGACCCGGTCGCGGAGCTGGTGACGCGCGGCGGCACGTCGATGGACCTCGGCCGGGCTCCGCTGATCAGGATGCACACCGCCGCCCTTCCCGGCACCGGGAAGTGGCTGGCCCTGGTCAGGATCCACCACATGGTGCAGGACCACACGGCCCTGGAGGTCCTGCTCGACGAGGTACGGGCCTTCCTCACCGGCCACGGCCGGCACCTGGCGGAGCCGCTGCCGTTCCGCGACTTCGTCGCCCAGGCCAGGAACGGCGCCCAAGGCATCGACCACGAACGCTACTTCGCCGACCTGCTCGGCGACGTCACCGAGCCGACCGCGCCCTTCGGCGTCGTGGACGCCCGCCGCGACGGCATGGACACCGTACGGGCCCGCGTCGCCTTCGGACCCGAACTCCACGCGGCGCTGCTGGAGGTCGCCCGCCGCGTCGGGGCCAGCCCGGCGACGTTGCTGCACGTGGCCTGGTCGCGGGTCCTGGCGGCGGTATCGGCCGGTGACGACGTGGTCTTCGGCACGGTCCTGTTCGGGCGGATGAGCACGAGCGCCGGTTCCGACCGCGTACCCGGCCCCTTCATCAACACGCTGCCGGTTCGCGTGCGGACCGGCGAGCTCGGTGTGCTGGACGCGGTGTCGGCGATGCGGAGTCAGCTGGCGGGGCTGCTGGAGCACGAGCACGCTCCGCTCACTCTGGCCCAGCAGGCCAGCGGCGTGCCGGGTGACCTGCCGCTGTTCACCACGCTGTTCAACTACCGCCACAACACCCCGGGCGAGGCCGGACCGGCCACCGCCGAGGGACTGAACGGCATCAGGCGGGTCTACTTCACCGAGCGCACCAACTATCCGCTGCTCGTCTCGGTGGACGACGACGGCGACGGAATCTCGCTGGCGGTGGACGCGGTGGCGCCGATCGACCCCCGGAGCGTCGGCACCCTGCTCCGCACCACTACGCGAAACCTCGTCTCCGCGCTGGAATCGATCCTGGACGGTGCCCCCGACCTGCCACTGAGCACCGTGGAGGTGCTGGACCAGCCGGAACAGGACCGGCTGCTGCGCGAGTGGAATGACACGGCTGTTGAGGTGGCTTCGGTGACGTTGGCCGGGCTTTTCGAGGCGCAGGTTGGGCGGACGCCGGATGCGGTGGCTGTGGCGGCGGAGGGTGTGGAGCTTTCCTATGCCGAGTTGGATGCTCGTGCGAGTCGGTTGGCTGGGGTGTTGGCTGGTCGGGGTGTGCGGGCGGAGTCGGTGGTGGGGGTTTGTCTGGAGCGCGGTATCGATTTGGTGGTGTCGGTGCTGGCGGTGTTGAAGGCGGGTGGTGCGTATTTGCCGATTGATGTGCGTTATCCGGTGGAGCGGATCGCGTTCATGCTGGCTGATACGGGTGCGGTGACGGTGTTGACGTCGGTGGAGTTTGCGGGTCGGCTTCCGTTGGGGGTGCGGCCGGTGTTGGTGAAGGATCCTGGGCCGGTGGGTGGGGTGGTGGG
>NZ_VCKX01000558.1 GCF_005889725.1 Nonomuraea zeae | reverse complement strand
GGGGGAGGGCCGGCCCGGGCTGGAGGGGCTCGGGCCGGCGATTGGTTGTGGTCGGTGACTTGGGCGTGGTCGGTGATTTGGGCGTGGCCGGTCGCAAGAGGCGTGCCGCAGCAGCGTGCTCGCTGTCGCCCGGATCGGGGGCGTCAGGAGGCGGCGGGGCGGCGCCAGCCGTCGGGGAAGCGGGTGCGGCGGCGCTCCTCCGGCGTGAGGCCGCCCCAGATGCCGTCCGACTCGCCT
Organism: Nonomuraea zeae; assembly: GCF_005889725.1. Taxonomy (GTDB): domain Bacteria; phylum Actinomycetota; class Actinomycetes; order Streptosporangiales; family Streptosporangiaceae; genus Nonomuraea; species Nonomuraea zeae. The sequence goes on along the minus strand of NZ_VCKX01000558.1, from coordinate 2,977 downwards.
GCACGTAAGGCGTAGGAGCGGCATTGTTCGATGACCTGGCAGCTCGCGCAGACCGCCTTGGCGCGAGCCTCCTGCACCGGTGTGGGGGCGAGGGGGAAGAAGAGGTCAGGGTCGCTGGATCTGCACGCCCCCCGGCGCAACCAGCCGATCTCCTCCAATGGCATGGACCCAAGGTAGAGGGTGGTCATGATCAGACACATCATCCTCTGGGTTGATCGGCGCGTACATCCCGGGGACTTACGGCTTCGAGGCCGCGTACGACCTCAGCACGCGCCGACCCCGTTCCGGTAGCCCGTCACGAACGACTCCTGGCGTTGCTCCGCAGTCCCGTGGGCAGCCGGGTTCAGCCAGTCGTCCGTGGGGTCGCCCGCCGCCTCCAGGCTGATGAGGAGTTCGTTCTCGTCGCCTTCCTCGGTCCTGAGCGCGTTCGAGTTGACGAGGGCCGACAGGGTGCCGCCCGCGTAGCAGTCCGCCTGAAGCTCCATCTGTACGTTCAGCTCGAAGCTGGTCTGGAGCTGAGCCTGGACGGAGTGCCCGAACTCGTGGGGAATGATCACATAGACCGATCCGTCCCCCATCTGGTCCCAGAGTGCCTGCATCCAATCCTGGTCGTAGGCGATGAAGTGGCCGGCGGGGCAGTAGAAGGCGTTGTTCGGGGTGGAGGGCTGGCCGCCGCAGCTCGGGCCGGAGGTCCCGGAGTAGGGGACGAAGTCAGAAATAGGGCGATAAGTACGTCCTAGCTGGGCGAACTGCTGCTTCCAGAACGCCTCCGTCAGCGTGAACGCGCTGCGGACGTCGTCCTCGAAATTGTCCGCGCCCGTCGTGTCCATGGAGGGCGGCCGGACGATCCCGCAGGCGGAGACCAGCAGCAGGACCGCAGCGAGGATCAGAGCACGGGTCACAGTTGTCACACGTCCCAGGTGTGTACGGGCTCATTGGAGTGCATGCGCTCGATGTAGTCGACGGTCATGGCACGCAGCGCTTCGTGCCGGTCCCCGCCGTGCGCGCGTACGCGTTCCACCTGCCAGCCCGCACCGGTGCGGCCGGTCAGGCAGCGGCCCTCGATGATGCCGAGCAGCCGGTCGGCGATGGAAGTGCGCACACCCCACGCGGCCAGACCCTCGCGGGCCATCGGCAGCAGACGGCGAAGGATCAGCTCGGCGGCGGGCACCTCGCCGATCCCGGGCCAGTAGAGCCGGGCGTCGAGCCCGTGTCTGGCCGCGGCGCCGAGGTTGTCCTCCGCCGCCTGGAACGACATCTGGCTCCAGATCGGCCGCTCGGCGTACGGAAGGATCCGCATCAATCCATAGTAGAAGGCGGCGTTGGCCGCGACGTCGGCGACCGTGGGTCCGGCGGGCAGTACGCGGTTCTCCACTCGCAAATGCGGAATTCCGCCGACCACCGCATATACCGGCCGGTTCCACCGATAGATCGTGCCGTTGTGCAGCGTGAGCTCATGGAGCTCTGGGATGCGCCCCTGTTCGAGCTCGGCGCGCGGGTCCTCGTCCTCGCAGAGAGGCAGGAGGGCCGGGTAGTAGTTGACGTTCTCCTCGAACAGGTCGAAAACGCTGGTGATCCACCGCTCCCCGAACCACACCCTCGGCCGCACGCCCTGCGTCTTCAGCTCCGCCGGACGCGTGTCGGTGGCCTGCTCGAACAACGCGATCCTGGTCTCGCGATGCAGCTCCTTGCCGAACAGGTAAGGCGAATTGGCCGCCACCGCCACCTGAGCGCCCGCGATGGCCTGCGCCGCGTTCCAGTGCGCGGCGAACGCCTCGGGGCTTACCTGCAGATGGAGTTGCACGCTCGTGCAGGCGGCCTCGGGCGCGACGCTGTCCGCGTGCGTGTCGAGGCGTTCGACGCCCTCGATGCACAGGTGCAGGTCCTCGCCCCGGGCCGCGAAGATCTGCTCGTTGAGCAGGCGGTATCGGGGGTTCGCCGAGAGCGTGCCCTCGCCGATGTCCTGCTCGCGCAGCGTGGGCAGGATGCCGATCAGGACTAGGTGGCCGTCCTGGGACCGGGCACGCTCCTCGGCGTGGTTGAGCCGGGCTCTGACGTCGTTCTCCAGGAGAAGCGCGCCGTCGCCGCCCAGGTCTTGGGGCTCGATGTTGATCTCGATGTTGAACTGGCCCAGCTCCGTGGCCCAATCCGGCTGCTGGATCGCGGCGAGCACCTGGGCGTTGCGCATGGCCGCCTCGCCGCGGGTGTCCACGATGTTGAGCTCGATCTCGAGTCCGGCGAGCGGGCGTTCGAGCTCGAAGCGGGCTTCGCGCAGCATCTGGGCGAATACGTCAAGACATCGGTGGACCTTTTCGCGATATTTCCGGCGATCGTCCCTGCTGAACACGACGACTGGCACGTCCCTGCCCATATCAGGCAATGTCGCACGCCAACGCCGACAAGGCCAGAGCGATCGGCTTACTTGGTCATGGACTTTGCCGGACTTGGCCAGCTATTTCGAATCGTCGAGGCGGTATGGAGCGGTGGGTGGAGGTGGTGATTGTGGGGGCGGGCTACGGCAGCGACGTGCGGTGGAGGGTTACGAAAAGTGTGTGGTGGAGGTCGGGATCGGGGGTTACGAAGAGTGTGCGGTGGAGATCGGGATGGGCGCTGCCAACGGGTGCGGGGTGGTGGTGGTCGGAGTGGGCGCTCTTGAGGGGCGTGCGGTGGAGGTCGGCGGTGGGTGGTTGGCGGTGGTGCCCGGGGTGACGGTCTAGGGCATGGGCTGTGGCGATGGTCCGCGGTGGGGGCTGACGGCCGTGGTCCGCGGTTGCGGGTAGCGGTGGCGCGCCACTGACGGGTCAGCGGCCGTGTTCCTGGAAGGTCGCCAGCCGAAGTGCGGCGGGTGGCGGGCCGGCCGTGCGGAGCCGTACAAGATGGAAATGGGCCGCCGGGCGGAGAGGCCGTACGGGACGGCAGCCGGGTCGGCGGGCGGAGTGGTCGTACGGGACGGGAGCCGGGCTGCCAGGGGGAGTAC
>NZ_VCKX01000055.1 GCF_005889725.1 Nonomuraea zeae | reverse complement strand
GCGGGGGCCCCGCGGCCGGGGGTGGGCGCGGCGGTGGCGACCGCCCCCGGTTACGCCGTTGCCCTGCTGCCCTGCTGCCCTGCTGCCGGCCTACTGCCAGATCGCGGCGTACCTGCCGTTCTCGGCGTTCACCTGGACGGGGGCCAGGCCCTTGCCCTTGAGGTCGTCGAATCGCTTCTGGTAGCCGGAGCTGGACATGTCGATGTAGTGGGCCCAGGAGTTGACCCCGTCCTTGCGCCAGATGGCCGAGTACGTGCCGTCAGGCGCCACGGCCACCCCCACCGGCCGGAAGCCCTGCTTCTTCTTGGCGTAGAAGTAGTCCTCGTGCGCCTCGCGGGACTTGCCGTAGGAGTAGTACCAGGCCCCGCCGGTGTTCGCCGTCCACGTGGCCACGTAGCGGACGTCACCGGGATCGCCGTACGCGTCGATGGAGGCCAGCGCGAGACCCTTGGACGCGGCCTCCTTGTTGAGGGCGCCGAACTGGGCGGACGTGAGGTTCGACTTGGTGACGAAGCGCCCGCCCTTCTTCTGGAAGATGGCGGTGAACACGACCGAGCTGCCCGAGCCGGTGGCGGAGACGGAGATCGGCTGTGCCCCCTCCTTCAGCGCCGCGTCGAACCGCTGCTGGAACTCGGCGGGCGACATGCCCTGCCAGATGCCCCACTCGGCCGCCGAGCCGTCCTTGACCCAGACGGCGGCGTACCGCTCGCCGTCGGAGACGTTCACCGTGATCGGCCGGAACCCCTGAGCCTTGAGCTGCTTCACCCGCGCCACGCTGTCGGAGGCGCTGAGGTTGTGGTAGGCGACCCAGGCCGGAGCCGTCTGAGCGCTGGCCGACGGGGCCACGGCCGCCATCGGAGCTGCCGCTCCGGCCACCACGGACGCAACGACGGCGATCTTCCTCATGGTCCGCATGACCCTCCCATGCAGGTTTCTTTACTCGTTCAAGAGATGAGGAACGACCCTAACAGCCCTTACTGACCGTCCGCTGGCAGGGCGGACCGCTCCGGGCGGTGGTTCATCCCCCGGCTCGGCATCGGCGATGGAGGGTCGCCGGGTGATCGCTCCGGAAATCGGACGAGGGCTCAGCGGCGCGGGCCGGCCCGCCGAGTGGCTGCCTGCCGAGTGGCTGCCTGCCTCTGCCGCCGCCGGGTGGCCGCCCGCCTCTGCCGCCGCCCTCCGCCCCTGGGCCCAGCCGCCTGTCCCGCACCGGCCGCCCAGGGCGCAGGGTCCTGGGCGGCCGGTGCCGGTCGCGCGCTCTCAGCCGATCTTCTCGAACGGGGTCGGCACCTGGCCGGTCCAGCGGTAGAGCTGCGCGGCGCCGGTGTGCTTGGTGACGCCGTTCTCGGTGATCGTCCCGGCCTTGGAGACGTAGTAGCGGCCGCCGCCGAGTGAGATCAGGCCGTACTCGCCGGTGAACTCCCAGCCCCTGACGCCCGTGGCCTCGTGCTGGAGGCCACCGGGTGCCAGGGTGAGCAGCTTGCCCTGCTCGGGCGCGGGCTGGCCGACGAGCTCACCCGTCTTGGGCCGCGTGCCGGCTTCGACCATGAAGAAGGAGTAGTTGGGGAACTGCGGCTTCTTGCCCTTGTAGACGGCCATCATCCAGTTGCCGGTGTGGTCGTCGTACTGGAGGTTCTGCACGCCGTAGGTGGTGTTGCCGGTGTAGGCGAAGTACTTCCCGTCCACCCGCTCCGGGCCGCTGGTGTGCGGGGCGCTCTCGGTCAGCGGCTTCTCGTACTTCTTCCACTGCTCGATGTCGTACTGAAGGAGGACCTGGTAGTCGTTGTCGGTCCGGGTGAGGTTGGAGTAGATGCCGTACGCCACGGTCAGCTTCTGCTTGCCGTGCTTCTTGCCGAACTCGGGGCCGAAGGACACGCCGTCGATGCCGCTGCAGCCGTACCGGTGGTCGGCGGTGTCGGCGATGTTGCCGTCGAACTTGCCGTCGCCGTTCATGTCCGCGGCGTAGTCGGCCACGACCTCCTTGAGGTACACCGTCTTGACCACGTCGGTGGTCTGGGCGTCCATGTTCATGCTGGTGATGCGGTCGACGTCAAAGATGGCGATGTAGAAGGACTCCTGCTCCTTGTACTCCAGGGAGCCGTACAGCCGGCCGTCCTTGGTGTTGAAGTCCATGTCGCCGAGATGGCCCGTGAAGCCGGACACCGACCCGACCGGATTGCCCTTGAGGTCGGTCTTGACGAGGACGTTGGTGAAGGAGAAGTACATGTACCCCTTGCGCTGGTCAATGGCGATGCCCTGGACGTGCCCCTCGGCCCAGGCGCCCCCGTTGATCTCGGTGGGGAACGGCTGCGGGCGGTCGGAGGGGGCGGCCGTCGCGGGGGCGGAGAGCAGGCCGAATGTCGTGGTGGCGGCGAGGGCTAGCGTCAAGATGTTGCGCATGCTGCAGTACCTGTCTTCGGTTAAGGAACAGACCGAAATCTGACGCTATACCGATCAAATGCGGATGTCTGACAGATGAGTGAACTGATCGTGAAGGGTGACCAAACTGCCCAATCCGGTCGATACGCGACGAGCGCCCGCTTGCACCGATGAGGAGTGAAGACCAGCGGCTACGCTGACGGGCGTCCCGCGGCACCAGCAGCAGAGCCTTGGAGGCAGCAACCGTGGCAATGCCGAAAAAGGGCTCGCGACTCATCACCGTCGACGACACCGTCTACCGCTGGCGGGTCAGCCGCAGACCCACCTACAGCCGGGACAAGGGCTGGACCCCTCTCACCTTCGCCGTCGAGCGAGCCGAGCAGCCGGGAAGTGTCCTCGTCGTCTCCCTCCCCTGCGCCCGACCGGACAACTGGGACGGAAAGCGAACGATCGTGATCCGTCCCGTCCTCGCCGGCAGATGCATCCGACGGGCCGTCGAGCAGGGATGGGATTCGCGGAAGCCGGGCTCGACATTCACCCTCACCGTCTCCGAGGGCGAGCTGACGGACTTCTTGGGAGAGCCGCCCCAGTATCTGATCCCCTTCCTCTGGGGCATGATCCCGGAAGGCGGCGGCATCGAAGACCTCCCGCGATGCACTCAGATCTGGAGCCGCGACGAGCCAGGCACGCGGGGCCAGATCAGCTGAGGAAGCCGAGGACGGCGAGATCAGATCGAGCTCGGCAGGAAGCAGAGCTCAGGGGTTCGAGGGGGCCGGCTGGCTCTGGCGTCGAGGAGAAGTGGCCGTAGGGACATTCAAGCGAGCCAGCGCCATTGCTCAACCGCGTGATGCACGGAAGACGATCAGGCTACGCGAGACGGCGTCGCACGACCCCGAGCCGCCGGACCATCACCGCTACCCGCATGCGCACCGCGGGCGTTGGTCTCGCTGCCGAGCCTGACGCGCCGCCCCACCAGGGTTGACTCCACCGGACACGGCTCAGCCGTACCGCCGCCCGTGCCCCGGATTCCAACGCCCACATTGCACGCGTCCCCGTGACACGTGCTGTCACCCCGTCTTCCCTGTCGCGCCTTCCTGCCCGGGCGTTTGCCCCGGTGTTTCCGCCGATGCGCGAAGCGCGAGCAGGACGTACGAAGCGCAACATACCCGCGGCATACCGCCATCCGCTAGAACAGCAATGGAAGCGACCCTCGGAGTAACTCGATACCCGTTTCAACGGCGAGACCATTCTCATGGTCGTCCGAAGCACAACGTCACAACGTCACTCATCTCGGCACCACAGAAATTGGAGACCTCATATGCGTTTTCTGAGTATGACTTTCGCGGGCGCGGCCCTGGTGGCCGGATTCGCCGTCCCGGCCCAGGCCGCCACTGCCAGCACTTTCGGCATTGCCCAGGCTGCCGGCACCGCCCGGGCCGCCGGTAACGCCCCGTCCTGCGTCGACCGCTACGTGTACCGCGAGTACACGGGCAAGCGGAACAGCCTCAACGAGGTGATGGTCAAGACCACCGTAAGGCTTACTAACAACTGCAAGAACGCCGTGAACGTCAAGGTGGCGTGGTCGTGGGCCCGCGACTCGGACTGCCGCAAGATCTCCAAGGGGAAGAAGATCTATGAGTCCATCGTGACGACCCAGGACCGGGAGCCCTACCAGAAGACCAAGAGCTGCTGAGCGCTCAACCAGCGTAGTCGGCTCAACGTCCCGTCCGGGTGCCCGATGCCGACGAACAGGGCCGGTTCTCTCTTCGGCTCGGCGGTAGGTACAGAAGCCTCCGGCCCATGGAAGTCGGGGGCTTGTTCGTGTTCGGCGACCGGCACATACGAAGGTGGATGCGTCAGGGGATTGTCAGCGCAGGGTCGGCCGTTGCGCCGTGGAGGGGTACGCGACGTACGACCCTGCGCCTTGGGACGCCAGAGGATCCGAGTCATGCCCACGATCTCGTCGCTCTTCCAGCAGGAGCCTTTCGACTGCTTTTCGATGCCGGGTGATGCTGTCACAAATATGAAATCGGCCTCCGCAATTCACCTTCATATCCATTGAGGCCATCCGATCCGGAAATTTCATCGCCAGCGGTATGCCATCATCTTGATATCTCCTTCAGTGGAAGAATTCCTGGTGTACACGACAGAAGAGCGTCCCTGCCTCGGTGTACGTCAATGCGACGGAGCGTCCAATGGGTGGGCATGTGGACGCCTGTTCACGGCCCGGGAGAATTGACGGCGGTGGGCCGCTGCCGGATGCCATCGAACTTGCCGACGACTACGCCATGTACGCAGGCGCCTCCGGCCGGACCCGCAACAGAGCCGCAGCACGGTCAACAACCGTCCAGCACGGACGTGACCAAGGACAAAGACCACTGGATCACCCGAGGATCGGACTCATGGAGTTCTGGCTCCATGAAGCCTCATAAGTCCCCCTCCAAGACACCACCGTCAGACAGCCACCGCACGCCCCCGTATGGCTGGATACTGACGGCCATGGTCATCGTTGACGTCGTCCTGGAAACCTACGACGCGGTGGAGTTCACGGCCTGGCCGATCGCAGAGCCGTCGAGCGACCGCCTTCTGGCTCTCTCCGGTCGGCTGTCCCCCGCCGAAGTAGGGACGGCCATGGCCATCATCTTCAGCTACAACAGCATCCCCGTCACCCACGCCGCCGACCTGACCGAGGCCCACTTGGAGCAGCGTCTCGCCGAAGCAGGACGTCTGATCGCGCCGGGCGGGCTACGCTTCCGCGACACCACCACAGGCGTCAGCGTCTCGCCCGGTTGCTGCTGCGGCTTGGAGAACTGGCGGGACTGGTGGAGCGTGGCTCGCGGGCAGGAAATTTGGCTCGGCCACGACCCCATGCCACACCTCACGCATGCGGGTCACATCATCCAGCTCCGGCAAGACGTTGACGCGACCCCTCCGTCCTCCCCCATCGAGATCACTCGCAGTGAACTCACCAGCCTGCTCGCCACAGCCCAACAGCACCTCACCGAGTTCCTCGGCCTCGCCCGGCACTGGGCGACGGCCACTACCCCTGCCCTGGCCGACCGGCTCGTCTCAGCCCTCGATCAGTACTTGATGATCACGGTGGCGGAGTAGGCGAACGCCGATGTCATGACCACTTCGCTGCGAACACGACAAACACGGAACACTGATCGCTCTGCGGCCATCACAGGCCCACCAGCGCCCCGCCCGCGAATCCACCATGGAGGGGTGGGGTGCTTGCTACTCAGGACTGTTCCCGGAGCTTGGGGCGTAGGCGTACTCGTGGAGCATCAGGTTGCCGGCGGGGTTGAGCAGCGTGCCGAACGTGTCATCGATCCCCGCCTGATCGGCCGTTCCACCCTTGTCAGTTCCGCATCTTGCTGAACTGACGAGGCATCGCGATGGGCTTCCGCCAGCCGACCCGGTAACCAGGCAACGGCCGGGCCCGATGGCACCGTAGGCCCAATGGCGCCGTGGGCCCGGTGGCGCCGAAGGCGCGGGGTGCGCCGAAGGCGCCTGAATGAGAGCGCCTGAGCTCTCTATGCGCGAAGCGCCCCGGGCGAAGCCCTTTGTGCGGGCCGAAGGCCCGCCCCAGGAAGAACGCCCGAGCGGAGCGAGGACCGCTCGGGGCGGGATCCCACCAGGCAACCACCCAAACGGGCAGCGGGTGGGTGAGCACGGCCCACCTACCCGACTACTTGAGAAGCTGCCTGGCCATCACCATGCGCTGGATCTGGTTGGTGCCCTCGTAGATTTGGGTGATCTTGGCGTCTCGCATCATGCGCTCCACCGGGAAGTCCTTCGTGTAGCCGTACCCGCCCAGCAGTTGGACCGCGTCCGTGGTGATCTCCATGGCGGCGTCCGAGGCGGCGCACTTGGCGGCGCTCGACAGGAACGTCAGGTCCTTCTGCGGCTCCCCATGCATCGCGCGCTCCGACTTCGCCGCCGCGTGGTACGTGAGCTGTCTGGCGGCCTCCAGCTTCATGGCCATGTCGGCGACCATGAACTGCAGGCCCTGGAAGTCGGCGATCGGGCGGCCGAACTGCTTGCGTTCCTTGACGTAGCCGATCGCGTAGTCGAGCGCCCCCTGCGCGATGCCCAGGGCCTGGGCGGCGATGGTGATGCGGGTGTGGTCGAGGGTGGCCAGGGCGGTCTTGAAGCCGGTCCCCGGGGCGCCGATCATCCGATCGGCCGGGATCCGTACGTTGTCCAGGATCACCTGGCGGGTCGGTGAGCCCTTGATGCCGAGCTTGCGCTCCTTGGGGCCGAACGAGACGCCCTCGTCCGCCTTTTCCACGACGAAGGCGGAGATGCCGCGCGGCCCGGCCGACGGGTCCGTGACGGCCATCAGCGTGTAATACTCCGACACCCCGGCGTTGGTGATCCACATCTTGGTGCCGTTGAGTACGTAGAAGTCGCCGTCCGCTACCGCTTTCGTCTTCATCGCCGCCGCGTCCGAGCCGGCCTCCGGCTCCGACAGCGCGTACGAGAACATCCCCTCCCCACGAGCCACCGGCCGCAGGTAGCGGGACTTCAGCTCCTCCGAGGCCGAGAGCAGGAGTGGGACGGTGCCCAGCTTGTTGACCGCGGGGATCAGGGAGGAGGACGCGCAGGCGCGGGCCACCTCCTCGATGACGATCACCGTGGCCAGCGCGTCCGCCCCCGCGCCCCCGTACTGCTCAGGCACGTGTACGGCGTGCAGGTCGGCCGAGACGAGCGCCTTGTAGACGTCCCAGGAGAACTCCTCGTTCTCGTCGGCCGCCGCGGCATACGGGGCGATCTTCTCGTCGGCCAGGGCGCGGACACTCTCCCTGAGCATGTCGTGCTCTTCGGCGGGCGCATAAAGAGGGAAGCTCATACGACGAATACTAGGACGTCCGACCATCTTGTTACCAGTCAGTACGGTTTGCGAATAGGTGCAGGTGGCACGTAGGAGGTAGCGGAGGCCGGTAGCATGCCTGCGCGATCGAAAGGAGCTCACTCGTGCCATATCGCCTCACGGTGATCGGGACCGGATACCTGGGCATAACGCACGCGGCGTGTATGGCCGATCTCGGATTCGACGTCCTGGGCCTCGATATCGACGCTGACAAGATCCACCGGCTGAACAGCGGCGAGCTTCCCATCCACGAACCCGGCCTTGAGCCCGTGCTCCGCCGCGGCCTGCAGTCCGGCCGCCTCCGCTTCACGACCTCCTACGAAGAGGTCGCCGCCTTCGGGGACGTGCACTTCGTCTGTGTGGGCACTCCGCAGAAACGCGGCGAGTATGCCGCAGACGTCACATACATCGACAACGCCATCGAATCCCTGGCACCGCTCCTCGATCGCGCATGCCTGGTGGTGGGCAAGTCCACCGTGCCCGTCGGCACGGCAGAGCGGCTCTCCGACAAGCTCGCCCGGCTGGCCCCGGCCGGCGGCGAGGCCGAGCTGGCCTGGAACCCCGAGTTTCTGCGCGAGGGCTTCGCCGTCGAGGACACGTTGCACCCCGATCGCATCGTGCTGGGCGTTCGCACCGAGCGTGCGGAGAAGGTGCTGCGTGAGCTGTACGAGCCGCTGGGCGACGTTCCGTTCGTGGTGACGGATTTCGCCACGTCCGAGCTGGTCAAGACGGCGGCCAACGCCTTCCTGGCCACCAAGATCTCCTTCATCAACGCCATGGCCGAGGTCTGCGAGACCGCCCACGCCGACGTCAAGCAGCTGTCCGAGGCGCTGTCGTACGACAGCAGGATCGGCGGCCGCTACCTGAACGCCGGGCTCGGATTCGGCGGCGGCTGCCTGCCGAAGGACATCAGGGCCTTCATGGCGCGGGCCGGCGAGCTGGGGGCCGACCAGGCGCTGACGTTCCTGCGCGAGGTGGACGCCATCAACAAGCGCCGTCGCGCCCGCATGGTGGACCTCGCCAGGGAGCTGGCCGGCGGCTCGTTCCACGGCTGCACCGTGGGCGTGCTGGGCGCGGCGTTCAAGCCGAACTCGGACGACATTCGCGACTCCCCCGCCCTCGACGTCGCCGTGACCATCGGCCATCAAGGCGGACAGGTCACCGTGTACGACCCGATCGCGCTCGACAACGCTCGTAAGGCTCACCCCGAGCTGAACTACGGCACGTCGGTTGTCGAAGCGGTTCGCGGGGCGCACGTGGTGCTGCTGCTCACGGAGTGGCAGGAGTTCGTGCAGCTCGATCCGGAGGAGCTGGGGGACGTGGTCGCCACCCGGCGCATCGTGGACGGTCGCAACGCGCTCAACGCGGAGATGTGGCGGTCGGCCGGCTGGCATTACCGGGCGCTCGGCCGCCCATAGCCCGCCAAGTTCCAACCTGTCAGCTCATGGCTCATAAGCCTGTCGCCCCCAAGCCCCTATAAGCCCGTAGCCCCTTAGTCTCCAAGCTCCCTGCCGCCCGTACGCCCCCAGCCCGCTGCCATCCCTCATAGCTCACAAGCTCTCCGCCGCACCAAGCCGATCCGCGCTCACCGCACGTGGCGGACCCACTGGGTGAGCAGCGGGCGGTAGCCCTGGCGGGCCCAGAACGGGGTGGAGAGCGGGTTCGGAAGGGCGTGGTGCAGCGTCATCCAGGTCGCGCCCTGCGCCGCCGCGTGCCCGTGCGCCACCGACGTGAGCGCGGCCGCCACGCCCTGCCCGCGCATGTGCGGCTCCACGTACATGGCGCTCAGGTACGCCACCGGCCCCACGTTCACGGCCCTGGCCATCCACGCCGACCGGGCGGGCGGCTGGACGATGACGCAACCCACCGGCTCCCCGCCTGCCTCCGCGATCCAGCACCACTCCAGGGACAGCACCTCCGTGGTCAGGAACTCCTTGATGCGCGCCGAGGTCGACGGCCGCACGGCCACCCAGCCAAACTGCGCGTCGTACGCCACCAGCCGCTCGTACATCCGCGCCACGGCCACCAGATCGCCCTCGCCGGCCCGGCGGACGGCCGGTGCGCTCACCGTGCGCTCCCGCAGACGGCGGACGCCCGCCACGGCGATGGGCGCGAAGCCGCGCACCGCCAGCGCACGGACCGGCGCGGTGTCCCGGCTCGGCCAGGTCACCGCGAGCGCCTGCCCGGGCTCGTCGAGACGCAGGCCCGCCGTCCAGCGGTCGAGCAGCCCGCCGAGCGCGCCCTCCGGGTCGGCGCCGCTCACCCTGGCCTGGAGCCGGTGCACGATCAGCGGGGACCAGGAGGCTCGCATGCTGCCGGGATCGATCCGGTCCTCGGTGGCCAGGCCGGCCGCGGCGCGGGTCTCGATCAGCGCGGCGCCCGGCTCTCTGAGCTCGTCCTGGCCCGCGACCAGCGGATCAGCGGCGCGTACGCGGGCGGCATGGCCCCTGATCACGTCGTCCATCCCGGCACCCTAGCCCCCGGAACCTCCCGGGAAGAAGGCCTCAGGGCGCAACCGGAATCGCCCCTCTTCGACGCCTCACCGGCGCACCGCCAAGGCAGGGAACGCTTGTGGGAGCTCAGAGACCGGCGGCCTCCGCGCGCAGCTTCTCGCCCTTGGCGTACGCCTGCTCCTTCAACCGCACCTGGAACTCCTCCATCCGCTCCCGCAGCTCCGCGTCGGCGGCCGCGAGGATGCGTACGGCCAGCAGCCCCGCGTTACGGGCCCCTCCCACCGCCACCGTGGCCACCGGCACCCCGGCCGGCATCTGGACGATCGACAGCAGGGAGTCCATCCCGTCGAGGTATTTCAGGGGCACCGGCACCCCGATCACCGGCAGCGGCGTGACCGAGGCCAGCATGCCGGGCAGGTGGGCCGCGCCGCCCGCGCCGGCGATGATCACCTGGAGGCCCCTGGAGGCGGCCTGACGGCCGTAGTCGATCATCTCGACCGGCATCCGGTGGGCGGACACGACGTCGGCCTCGAAGGCCACGCCGAACTCCGCGAGCGCCTCCGCGGCGAGCTTCATCACCGGCCAGTCGGAGTCGCTGCCCATCACGATGCCCACGCGGGCGGCAGCCTCGGTCATGCGTACTCCCCGGTGGTGAGATAGACGGCGGCGTGGCGGGCGCGGGCCCGCACGGTCTCCAGGTCGGTGCCGAGGGCCGTCACGTGGCCGATCTTGCGGCCCGGACGCACCTCCTTGCCGTAGAAGTGCAGCTTGATGCCCGGGTCGTGGGCCAGCACGTGCTCGTAGCGCTTGAACAGGTCGGGGTCGTCGCCCCCGAGCAGGTTGGCCATGACGACGACGGGAGCGGTCGTCGCGGGCGAGCCGAGCGGCAGGTCGAGCACCGCCCGCAGATGCTGCTCGAACTGCGAGGTCGTCGAGCCCTCGATCGTCCAGTGGCCGCTGTTGTGCGGGCGCATGGCCAGCTCGTTGACCACGAACCCGGCCGCCGTCTCGAACATCTCCACCGCCAGCAGCCCGGTCACCCCGAGCTCGTGGGCGATCTGCAGCGCGATGCGCTGGGCCTCGGCGGCGGCCTCCGGGTCAAGCCCGGGGGCGGGCGCGAGCACCTCGACGCAGATGCCGTCCTGCTGCACGGTCTCGACCACCGGGTAGCTGACGCCCTGCCCGTGCGGCGAGCGGGCCACCAGCACCGCCAGCTCCCGCTCGAACGGCACGAACGCCTCGGCCATCAGCTCGACGCCGGTGTCGAAGGCCTCCGTGACGTCCACGGCCGACCGGCACACCCACACGCCGCGGCCGTCGTAGCCGCCGCGCACCGCCTTCAGCACCATCGGCCAGCCGTGCTCGTCGCCGAAACGCGTGGCGTCGTCGACCGAGGACAGGCGCGACCAGGCCGGGCACGGCACGCCGATCGCGGTCAGCCGCTCGCGCATGATCGCTTTGTCCTGGGCGTGCACCAGCGCGTCCGCGCCGGGGTGCACGACGTAGCCGTTGGCGGCCAGCGCCTGGATGTGCTCGGTCGGCACGTGCTCGTGGTCGAACGTGATCGCGTCGCACCCCTTGGCGAAATCGCGGAGGTCGCCAAGGTCGCGGTAGTCTCCGATGCGCGTGTCGACGATCACTCGCGCGGCGCTCTCTTCAGGGGTGTTGGCCAGCACCCGCAGCTCGACGCCGAGCGCGATGGCGGGCGGCTGCGACATCCTGGCCAGCTGGCCCGCGCCTACGATGCCGACGACCGGTCCGATGGGGCTGTAAGAACTCACGCCAGGTGAGCTTACCGGGACGGACCGACTTTTCCTGACGTGGCCAGGCAGTTCGGCATCGCGCGGAGGACACGCGCCCGTTCCGGAGGCCCGGCGTGGAGGCCGCGCGCTCCCTTCGAGGGTGGCGCGCGGAGGGCTGGGCGGCCGTTCCGGGTCGCCGTGCAGGCACGGCCGCCCAGCGGTCCGGGCGCGACCTGCAACGCAGCGTAATCCCCACTCACCCGGAATGCCGGGCATCGGGCGATATTTCTAAAGATGTTCTTTGCGCGGTATGTTCATCTGTCAGACACCCACGCCACACTGCGCCCGGTACGCTGGTTGGGCAAGCTCGACTACGGAGAGGACCGAGCAGAGACGTGAACTTTGTCAAGCGCCTCTACGAGCGGTTCGCCTCCCTTCTCCACGAGCTGGCCAAGTTCGGCAGCATCGGCGCCATCGCCTTCGTCCTCGACACCGGCATCTACAACCTCTTCCTGCTGGGGCTGGAGTGGGGGCCGATGACGTCGAAAGTCCTGGCGACCACGATCTCGGCGACCTTCGCCTACGTGGGCAACCGCTACTGGACCTTCCGCCATCGCGAGCAGAGCGGCCTGAGGCGCGAATACTTCCTGTTCTTCCTGCTGAACGGCGTCGCCCTGCTGTTCGGGCTGCTGGTGATCGGCTTCGCCAAATACACGCTCCACCTGCACGACGGCCTCAGCCTCAACATCGCCAACTTCCTCGGTGTGGGGCTCGGCACCCTCTTCCGCTACTGGTCGTACAAGAAGTGGGTGTTCCTGGAGGCCACCGAGCCCATTCCGGTGGAGCTGCCCGACCCCGGGGTCACGCAGGACCGCTGACCACCCGGTTCTTCCTGTCCTCGTCCTCCGCGGGACGCAGGAAGATGGCGAACGTCACGGGGCGCCGGCGTACCAGCTCCAGCCTGCCGCCGTCGGCCGCGGCCAGCGCGCGGGCGAGGGTCAGCCCGAGCCCGGTGCCTCCGCCGCCGCTGACGTTCCGCTCGAAGATCTTGGGTGCGATCTCGTCGGCGATGCCCGGGCCCTCGTCCGAGACCTCGATCACTATGTAGTTGTCGCCGCTGGTGGTGTTGACGGTCACGGTGCCACCGCCGTGGCGCAGGGAGTTCTCCAGCAGCGAGGCGATGACCTGGCCGAAGCCCCCGGTGGTGGCCAGCGCCTTCAGCCCACGGGCGCCGTCGAGCTGCAGGGTCCGGCCCGCGTCGCGGAAGACCGGCTCCCACTCGGTGATCTGCTGGATGAGGACCTCGTCGATGGCGACCGGCTCGGCCTGGGCGTGCCGCTGGCGGCGGGCCGCGGCCAGCAGCTCGTCGATCACCGCGGTGAGCCGCTCGGCCTGCACGATCGCCGCCTCGCCCTCCTCGCGGATGACCTCCGGCTCGTGCGAGGAGGCGACGATCTCCTCCAGACGCATCGTCAGGCCGGTCAAGGGGGTGCGGAGCTGGTGGGAGGCGTCGGTAGCGAACTCGCGCTCGCGGGTGAGCAGGTCGGAGATCCGGGTGGCGCTGCGGTCGAGCACCTGGGCCACCCGATCGAGCTCGGGGATCCCGTAACGGTGCTTGCTCGGCCGCGCGTCGCCCGAGCCCAGCCGGTCGGCGATCTTCGCCAGGTCCTGCAGCGGCAGCGTCAGCCGGCGTGACTGCACCACGGCCAGGCTCACGGCCACCGCCAGGGCGGCCACGGCCAGCGCCACGATGAGCAGCAGGCGGGCGCGTACGTCTCGCTCGACCTGGTCGCGGTCACGACTTATCCGGACGTAGACGCCGGTGTTGGTCTGGGCGTCCTCGGTCATCAGGTGACCCGACGCCGGGGGGGTTCCGACGACGGTCACCCTCAGAGGGGTTCCGCGTTCCCAGATCTGTATGTACCTGCCCGGGTACTTCTGCTCCAGCTGCTGAGGGTCGAGCGGCGTCTCCTGGACGCGGGCGTACTCCACCTCTCCCACGAGACGCTTGGCTTCCGCTCCGAGCTCCTGAGCCGCCTCGTCGACGATCAGGCGGCTGACGACGACGCCCAGGGGGACCCCCAGCAGCAGGACCGCGATGACCGCGACGACCAGGGTGGAGGAGAGCAGTCGGCGGCGCATCTCCTACTCGCGCTCGAACCTGAAGCCGACCCCCCGGACAGTGGTGATGTAGCGGGGCTTGGCCGCGTCGTCACCGAGCTTGCGGCGTAGCCAGGAGATGTGCATGTCGAGCGTCTTGGTCGAACCCCACCAGTTCGTGTCCCAGACCTCGCGCATGATCTGCTCGCGGGTGACCACTTTGCCCGCGTCGCGGACCAGGACCCGTAGCAGGTCGAACTCCTTGGTCGTCAGGTGCAGCTCCTTCTCTCCCATCCAGGCGCGGCGGGAGTCGGCGTCGATGCGCACGCCCTGGACGACCGGGGTCTCCGAGGTGCCGCGGCGCAGCAGCGCGCGTACGCGGGCGAGCAGTTCGGCCAGCCGGAACGGCTTGGTCACATAGTCGTCGGCGCCGGCGTCGAGGCCGACGACCGTGTCGACCTCATCGACGCGGGCGGTGAGTATCAGCACCGGGGTGCCGTGGCCCTCGGCCCGGATGCGGCGGGCGACCTCTAGGCCGTCCATCTCCGGCAGGCCAAGGTCGAGAACGATGAGGTCGATGCCGCCCGACAGAGCCCTTTCCAGGGCCTGAGGGCCGTCGGGGCTCACCTCTACCTGATAGCCCTCGCGGCGTAGCGCACGCGCGAGTGGCTCGGAAATCGAGGTGTCATCCTCGGCGAGTAGTACGCAGGTCATAAAGCGATCGTAGGACCTTAGGCGATCGTTTCCCGGGCACAGCGCGCGGTTTGACTCGTCGTTGACTCATCCATTGACCTGGGCAAACACAGTTAAATATCGATTATTCCGGACTAAATCACCAGGTTTTCCGGCCATGATTCGCCACACGAACTGATGGCTCCAGCCTCCCGCCTCCCGCATTTGGGAGATGCGCAGATCTTTTACCGAGAGCACAACCCCGTCGGCGGCACACATCGGATCTATAACCCCACGAGTTACCCAGCTGGTGAACGCTGTCCCTCGTGGGGGCCGATACACCCGATGACCTCACCCTTTGGTGCTGCCAACCGGGCGCGGTCCCGGCTCAAAGCAGGGCTACGACTTCGGCAACTGGGCCGGGCCATGGCTGGTGGCGCTCTCCGAGGTGCGGCAACTCTCCGCCGACTGGCCGGGCCGGGTGTCGTTCACGCTGCGCGCGTCCTCGCCGCACGACGACGAGCGGGCCGGCGTCGCGGACGGGCGGCTGACGATCCGCGGGGCGCTCGCGGGCAACGGGCCGGCGTACGAAGCGTACGACGCCACACGCGGGCGCGGGAGGCGCCGGCCGGGGCTGAATCCGGGGCTGCGGCCGGTATGTCGGAAATGCTGGTGCAGAGTCATCGCGACGAGATCCACGTGCTGCCCGCGCTTCCCCCGGTCTGGACTACCGGGTGACCGGCTGACGTCGTACACGATCGCCGGGTGGTGCCGGGCGGGCCCGCCCGGCACCACCCGGGTCAGTCGTCCACGGACGGCGGCTCGGCGTAGCGCGCCAGGTAGAGCTGCTCGCCCAGGCTGCGGATCAGCGAGAGCTCCGTCTCCAGGTAGTCGATGTGCTCTTCCTCGTCTTCGAGGATCTCCTCGAAGATGCGGGCCGAGGTGATGTCACCCTTCTCCCGCATGAGCTGGATGCCCGGCCGTAGCCGCTGCACCACCGACAGCTCGACCTCCAGGTCAGCCTTGAGCTGTTCCTCGACGGTCTGCCCGATGTGCAGAGTGCCCAGGCGCTGGTAGTTGGGCAGTCCTTCCAGGAAGAGAATGCGATCGGTGAGGCGCTCGGCGTGGCGCATCTCGTCGATCGACTCGTCACGGGTGTGCTTGGCGAGCTTGGTGTACCCCCAGTTCTCCTGCATCTTGGCGTGCAGGAAATACTGGTTGATCGCGGTGAGCTCGGCGGTCAACTGCTCGTTGAGCAACTCGATGATCTGCTTGTCGCCCTGCATGAACGGGCCCCTCGCTGCTATCCGGCTATGCGGTCGTCAGTTCGTCAGACCGTTTCAGGATCGCACAGATCTTCCGTACACATCGGGCACAGTCCCCACCAGCACCTGTGGTGTCGCGGATCTGCCTGGCGCTCGTCGCCCCGGAGGCGATGCAGTCGTGGACCTCATTCTCGGTCACAGCACGACAAATGCACACGTACATCCAGGGACTGACCTCTCACGAAGGGTGGCGCGCCATAAGGTTAGGCACACCTAAGATAGCTCACCATGGTTAGGCTTGCCTACGTTAGGTAAGCCACACTCGTCTACCCCTCGTGAGAAAGGCCCGCGCTCAGCTCCCCCTGGCGATCCATTCCTCCAGGTGGGGGGCCTCCGCGCCGATCGAGGTCGAGTCGCCGTGGCCGGTGTGCACGACGGTCTCGGCGGGCAGCGTCAGCAGGCGTTTCCTGATCGACTCGATGATCGTGTCGAAGGAGGAGTAGGAGCGGCCGGTCGCCCCGGGGCCGCCCTTGAAGAGCGTGTCGCCGCTGAACAGCGCCGCCAGCTCGGGCGCGTGCAGGCAGACCGCGCCGGGCGAGTGGCCGGGCGTGTGCAGCACCTCCAGCGTGATCCCGCCGACCGCGATCTTCTCGCCGTCGCTCAACGGCTCGTACGGCACCGAATCGCCGTACTCCTGCGCCCACAGGACCTGGTCGGCGGGATGCAGCCTGATCGGCGCGCCGGTCAGCTCGGCCAGCCCCCGCGCGGCGTTGATGTGGTCGTTGTGCGCGTGGGTGCAGACGATGCTCTTGACCGTACGCCCGCCGACCCGCGCGGCGATCGAGGCGGCGTCGTGCGCGGCGTCGATGACGACGACCTCGCGGGCGTCACCGACCAGCCAGACGTTGTTGTCGACCTCCCAGGTGCCGCCGTCCAGCGAGAACGTCCCCGAGGTGATCACCCGATCGATCATCAGAAGACCACCACCGAGCGCAGCACCTCGCCGCGGTGCATCTTCGCGAACGCCTCCTCGACCTGGTCGAGCCCGATCGTCTCCGAGACGAACTTGTCCAGTGGCAGCCGGTGCTGCAGGAACAGGTCGATCAGCATCGGGAAGTCGCGCGAGGGCAGGCAGTCGCCGTACCAGGAGGACTTGAGCGCGCCGCCGCGCCCGAACACGTCGAGCAGCGGCAGCTCCAGGGTCATCTCCGGCGTCGGCACGCCGACCAGGACGACCGTGCCGGCCAGGTCGCGGGCGTAGAAGGCCTGCTTGTACGTCTCCGGCCGGCCCACCGCCTCGATGACCACGTCGGCGCCGAAGCCGCCGGTCAGGTCGCGGATCGCCTCGACGGGGTCGCTCTCGCGCGAGTTGACGGTGTCGGTGGCGCCGAAGCCGCGGGCCCATTCGAGCTTGCGGTCGTCCACGTCCACCGCGATGATCTTGGCGGCGCCGGCGAGCTGCGCGCCGAGGATGGCCGCGTCGCCGACACCGCCGCAGCCGATGACGGCCACGCTGTCGCCGCGCGTCACTCCCCCGGTGTTGATGGCGGCGCCGATGCCGGCCATGACGCCGCAGCCGAGCAGGCCCGCGACCTGGGCGGGCGCCTCGGCGGAGACCTTCGTGCACTGCCCGGCGGCGACCAGCGTCTTCTCCAGGAACGCGCCGATGCCGAGCGCGGGCGACAGCTCGGTGCCGTCGGCGAGCGTCATCTTCTGGGCGGCGTTGTGGGTGTTGAAGCAGTACCAGGGACGGCCGCGCAGGCACGCGCGGCACTGGCCGCACACGGCCCGCCAGTTGAGGATCACGAAGTCGCCCGGCTCCAGGCCGGTCACGCCGTCGCCGACCGCCTCGACCACGCCCGCGGCCTCGTGCCCGAGCAGGAAGGGGAAGTCGTCGTTGATCCCGCCCTCACGATAGTGCAGGTCGGTGTGGCAGACCCCGCAGGCCTGCACGTTCACCACCGCCTCGCCTGGCCCCGGATCCGGCACGATGACCGTTTCGAGCGAAACTTCCTGGCCCTTGCCTCTGGCGATGACGCCCTGCACTTCGTACGGCATGCCAGCCATCTTGTGTCAGGAGGATGATCTCCGCAAGACATGAGGCTGGACCACGCCGAGGCCACGTGCGGGCCGCCGTCTGATCCGGTGCAGCTCGAACCCGTCGAGCCCCGCCAGCCCCTCGGCCAGCTCGGCGTCCACCAGGATCGTGCCCGGTCTGGCGATGGCGGTGAGCCTGGCGGCCAGATTGACGGTGGTGCCGAAGACGTCGCCCATGAGCGGCACCACCGGGCCGTAGGCCACGCCGATCCGCAGCTCCTCGCCCGTCTCGACCAGATCGAGGGCGATCGCCGCCGCCTGGGCCGGCGTCGGCGCGGTGAACAGCACCTCGTCGCCCAGCGTCTTGACCAGCCGGGCGCCGTGGGAGGCCACCACGTCGGAGGCCCGCGACTCGAACCCCTCGACCAGGCCCGCCAGCGCCTTCTCGTCCAGCTCGCGGGCGCGCCGGGTGAACGACACCAGGTCGGCGAAGCCCACGGCCATCGACACGCGGGTCGGCACGAGCTCGTCGTTGACGTCGGCGATGGCCAGCAGCCGGGTGCCGGCCGCGGCGAGCTGGGCCCGCCAGACGTGGCCCAGCACGTGCTCGAAGTCGGGTATCAGCCGCTGCGCCGTGTCGAGCACCCGCGCCATGTCCTCCTCCGTCGGCTCGCGCGGCAGGAGGGCGCCCATCATGATGTCGGCCTGCCACTGCGCCAGCCTGGCCGTGGTCTGGCCGAGCGCGCGGGCCATGCGGACGATCGTCTGCTCGTCCATCAGGCCGCCGTCAAGCATCCTGCGTACCCTGCTCAGGGCCTTGACGTCGGCGTCGGTGAACGCCACGGCGTCGGCGGCGCGCTGGGCGAAGCCGAGCGCGCGCCAGATCCGCTCGGCCAGCTCCTGCGACACGCCCGCCCCGGCCGCGACCTGCGCCTTGGTGTAGCGGGGCACCTGGCCGACGAGCAGGCGCTCGATCTCCTCCGCGGTCGGCCGGCCGTGCTGAGGTTCGTCCACGGGAGGAGGCTACTTCAGCGACCGTCCACCTCTCCGTCGGAGGCGTCCTCGACGAGCCGGAACAGCTCGGTGCGGACCTCCTGGATCCGCGGGATGTCGCGCAGCACGATCTCCCCCCGGTCGCTGGCGGACTCGACGGTCAGCGTGCCGCAGCCGAGCAGGCGCTCGGGGAAGGTCTGGTCGGAGCTGACGGTGTTGACCTTCGTGATCGGGATCTCGTCGGTCGACTTGTTGAGCACGCCGGTGCTGATCGTGAAGCGGTGCGTGGTGAGCACGTAGCCGGTGTTCTTCCACTGCAGGTAGGGCACGAACGACCAGATCGTCAGCAGGATGAGCGCGATGACGCCGATCCCGAGCCTGACGTAGGTGGCGTTGTCACCCCATTCGGCCGGGACGAAGAAGATCGCCACACCTGAGGCCACGGCGATGAGGACCAGCGCGAGGAGGGGGACGACGAGCCGCTTCCAGTGGGGGTGGAAGGATCGGACGCGCCGCTCACCCTGCGTCAGGTGATGGTCGGGAAGGGTCATGGGCAAATCGTGCCATCATCGCCGCCCGCCTGCTACGCCGACGGCAGAACGGGTCATTCCGCGCTGCGGACGTGCACCACGTCACCGGCGCTCAGGGTGTGCAGCCGGCCCCCGGACTCCACCTGGAGGTGCCCGGAGCCGTCGATGCCCGTCGCCCTCCCGGTCAGCGCCTGGCCGCCCGGCAGCTCCACCCTGACCTGCCGGCCGATCGTGGCGCAGGAGATCAGGTAGGCGGCGTGCAGCCCGGCGGCCTCCGCGTCGCCCGCCACGGCCGTCCAGTCGCGGTAGTGGCTCTCGACCTCCCGCAGCACGGCTCTGAGCAGCGGATCGCGGTCGAGGCAGGCCGCCTCTTCGATGCCCAGCGACGTGGCGGTGTCGACGGGGAGCTCCTCCTTCCTCAGCGACACGTTCAGCCCCATGCCGATGACGATGCCGTCGTCGGTCCGCTCGGCCAGCACGCCGGCCAGCTTGCGCTCGCCGATCAGCAGGTCGTTGGGCCATTTGAGGCGCACGTCCACCTCCGCCAGCCGGCGTACGGCCGAGGCGGCGGCGACGGCGTACAGGAGGGGGAGCCAGCCCAGGGCGGTGACCGGGACGTCCGGTTTGAGGAGGATCGAGAACGTCAGGCCCGAGCGCGGCGGCGCCGACCAGGTGCGGCCGAGCCGGCCGCGGCCCGAGAGCTGCGCCTCGGCCACCAGCACCGTCCCCTCCTCGGCGCCTTCCCTGGCGGCCTCGGCCAGATCGGCGTTGGTCGAGCCGGTGCTCTCGACGACGGTGACCCTGGTCCACAGGGAGCCGGGATGGACCAGGGCGCGGTTGAGTGCCGCCGCGGAAAGGGGCGGCCGCTCCAGGTCGGAGTAGCGCGAGTTGGACATCCCCCCATCTTGGCTGATGACCGGCTGTTCGCCGCTCAGCCTGGGGGCAAGATGGAAGGATGAGCAAGCGTCTGAATTCGGCCAACTGGGCCTCTTTGCGACCGTTCGGCCTCGGGTTGCGGAAGCCGAACAACTACCTGGAGCTGTGGAAGGCGTTCAGGTCGGTGAAGGGCAACAGGCGCTACGCCTGGCGGATTCTCAACCAGGGCACCTGCGACGGATGCGCGCTCGGCACGCAGGGCATGCGCGACTGGACGATGGACGAGATCCATCTGTGCAATATCAGGTTGCGGTTGCTGCCGCTGAACACGATGCCCGCCTTGGACACCTCCGTCCTGAGCGACGTCTCGGGGCTGGCCGGCAAGCGCAGCGCCGAGCTCCGGGACCTGGGCCGGCTGCCATACCCGATGCTGCGGCGCGCGGGCGAGCCCGGCTTCACCCGGATCTCCTGGGACGAGGCCCTGCGCGTGGCGGCCGGCGGGCTGCGCGAAGCGCGCTTCGGCGCCTATCTGACCAGCCGCGGCATCCCCAACGAGAACTACTACGCGGCCCAGAAGGCCGTGCGGGCGCTCGGCACCAACAACATCGACAACGCCGCCCGCATCTGCCACTCGCCCTCGACGGTCGCGCTCAAGGAGACGATCGGCGCGGCGGCCACGACCTGCTCCTACACCGACTGGATCGGCTCCGACCTGATCGTGTTCATCGGCTCCAACCCGTCGAACAACCAGCCGGTCGCGATGAAGTACCTCTACCACGCCAAGAAGGCCGGCACCCGCGTGGCCATGGTCAACGCCTACCGCGAGCCGGGCATGGACAAGTACTGGGTGCCCTCGAACGTCGAGTCCGCCGTGTTCGGCACGAAGATCACCGACGAGTTCTTCGGGGTGAACGTGGGCGGCGACATCGGCTTCCTCAACGGCGTGCTCAAGCACCTGATCGAGAACGACTGGGTGGACAAGGAGTTCGTCGACCAGCGCACCACGGGCTTCGAGGACGTGCGCGCGGCGCTGGCCGGCCAGTCCTGGGCGGAGCTGGAGGCGCTGTCCGGGGCCTCGCGGGACGACATGTTCCGGCTGGCCAAGCTGCTGGGCGAGGCGAAATCGGCGGTGTTCGTGTGGTCGATGGGCATCACGCAGCACACCTACGGCGAGGACAACGTCCGCTCGATCGTGAACCTGGCGCTGGCCGGGGGCTTCCTCGGGCGCGACAGGTGCGGGCTGATGCCGATCAGGGGGCACAGCGGCGTGCAGGGCGGGGCGGAGATGGGCGCGTACGCGACCGGGCTGCCGGGCGGGCTGCCGATCACGCCAGAAAATGCCACGAAATTTGCGGACATGTGGGGGTTCGACGTGCCAGCCACGCCGGGCCTGACCGCGACCGACATGATCGACGCGGCTCACCGCGGCGACCTCGACGCGCTGGTCTCCTCGGGCGGCAACTTCCTGGAGGTCCTGCCCGACCCCGCCTACTGCCGCGAGGCCCTGGCCCGGCTCAGGCTCAGGGTGCACATCGACATCGTGCTGTCGTCCCAGATGCTGGTGCCGGGCGCCGGTGACGTGCTGCTGCTGCCCGCGCAGACCCGCTACGAGATGGTCGGCGGCGTGACCGAGACCTCCACCGAGCGGCGAATCATCTTCTCGCCCGAGGTCGAGGGGCCGCGCGTCGGCGAGGCATGGCCGGAGTGGAAGATCTTCACCGAGCTGGCCGCCAGGACGCGGCCCGAGCTCGCCCAGAGCGTCCGGTTCGCCGGCACCCCGCAGATCCGTGCGGAGATCGAGCAGGCCGTCCCCTTCTACAAGGGAATCGCCGCTCTGACCAAGTTCGGGGACAACGTCCAGTACGGCGGGCGCCACCTGTTCGCCGACGGGCGCTTCCAGACACCCGACGGCCTGGCCAGGTTCTCCGCTGTCGAGCCGCCCGCGCTGGAGCGTCCCGACGGCTCGTTCATGGTGGCGACCAGGCGCGGCAAGCAGTTCAACAGCATGGTGCACGAGCGGCGCGACGGCTTCAACGGCGCGATGCGCGAGGCCGTGCTGATGAGCCCGTACGACGCCGACCGGCTGGGCCTGCCCGACGGGGCCGAGGTCGAGCTGCGCTCGGGCGAGCGGACCTACCGCGGCAAAGTCCTGCGGGCCCCGCTGATGCCGGGCAACCTCCAGGTCCACTGGCCGGAGGGCAACGTCCTGCTGGACGAGGCCCGCCGCTCCGCGCAGGCCCGGATCCCCGACTACAACGCCCTCGTCACTGTGCGGTCGCTGTGACGGCGCGGCCGGGTCCCACGACCCGTACCAGGATCAGGGAGCTGTCCGGGGCCACCGCCAGGGACCGGCGCGACGACCTGGCCACCGAGGAGCCGCTGGAGATCCGCCTCACCTCGCCCGACGGCGCGCGCAGGACCGTGGCCATCACCATGCGCACGCCCGGGCACGATTTCGAGCTGGCCGCCGGGTTCCTGCACGGAGAAGGGCTGGCCGGGCCGAAGGAGATCGCGGCCATCGCGTACTGCACCGACGAGGACCTCCCGCCCGAGGCCCGCTACAACACGGTGACGGTACGCCTGCACGGCCCCATCCCCGACCTGCCCGCCCTGGACCGCCACTTCCTCACCTCCAGCGCGTGCGGCGTCTGCGGCTCGGCCAGCCTCGACGCGCTGCGCGACCGCTGCGTACCCATCCCCAAGGGCCTGCTGGAGCTCACCCCCGGCCTGCTGTACGGGCTGCCCGACACGTTGCGCCAGGCGCAGGGGGTGTTCGGCAAGACGGGCGGGCTGCACGCCGCCGGGCTGTTCTCCGCCACCGGGATGCTCGTTGCGCTGCGGGAGGACGTGGGCCGGCACAACGCGGTGGACAAGCTGGTCGGGTGGGCCGGGCTGACCGAACGGCTGCCGCTGGCCGAGCACGTGCTCATGGTCAGCGGGCGGGCCAGCTACGAGATCATGCAGAAGGCGCTGGCGGCCGGGATCGCGGTCGTGTGCGCGGTGTCGGCGCCGTCGTCGCTGGCCGTGGAGCTGGCCAGGGAGTTCGGCATGACGCTGGTCGGCTTCCTGCGTGGTGAGCGCTGCAACGTGTACGCGGGTCAGGAACGAATTCTCGGCTAACTGTGGAATAAAGCATTCCGTTCTGTTAGAGTTGGAACAGAACGAGCCGTTCCGCACGTTTCTTCGAGAGGATCAGCCATGAGCATCACCCCCTTCCGCGTCGAGATCTCCCAGGCCGACCTCGACGACCTCCAGACCCGCCTCGCGATGACCCGCTTCACCGACGAGATCGACGGCGCCGACCAGGGCGTGGCCGTCGAGCGGGTCCGGCGGCTGGTCACCCGCTGGCGCGACGGGTTCGACTGGCGGGCGCAGGAGGCCAGGCTCAACGCGTACCCGCAGTTCACCACCGAGATCGACGGGCAGAACATCCACTTCATCCACGTACGCTCCGACAACCCCGACGCCCTGCCGCTCATCCTCACCCACGGCTGGCCCGGCTCGATCGCCGAATACCTCGACGCCATCGAGCCCCTGTCGAGCCACTTCCACCTGGTCATCCCCTCGCTGCCCGGCTACGGCTTCTCCGGCCCGACCAAGGAGCTGGGCTGGAACAACCTACGCATCGCCCGGGCCTGGGACGAGCTGATGAGCCGGCTCGGCTACGAGCGCTACGGCGCGGTCGGCAACGACGCCGGCTCGATGATCTCGCCGGAGATCGGCAGGATCGCGCCTGATCGCGTCGTGGGCGTGCACGTCACGCAGCTGTTCTCCTTCCCGTCGGGCGACCCGGCCGAGTTCGCCGAGCTGAGCGAGGAGGAGCGGGCGGGGCTGGCCGTGCTCGACTGGTTCTGGAAGGAGAAGGGCGCGTTCAACGTGCTGCAGTCGCAGCAGCCGCAGACCCTCGCCCACGCGCTCGCCGACTCCCCCGCCGGGCTGGTGGGCTGGCTGGCGCAGCTCCTGGACGAGGACCTCGACGACGACTTCGTGCTCACCCACGCCGCGATCTACTGGTTCACCGGCACCGCGGGCTCCGCGCTGCGCCTCTACTGGGAGAACGCCCGCGCCGAGCAGCCCAAGGAGCCCACCACCGTGCCGACCGCGCTGGCCATGGGCGAGGGTGACTTCAAGTCGATCCGCCGCTTCGCCGACCGCGACCACACCGGCATCGTCTCCTGGAAGACGCTGGCGGCCCCGGCCCGCGGCCACTACACCGCCCACACCGCCACCGAGGCGCTCACCTCCGACATCCGCGCCTTCTTCGACAGCCTCCGCTGAATCCCGCTCGAAGGGGGCGTGGCCGACATCGGCCACGCCCCCTTCGAGCATCGAGGAACGAACTTTGCCGCTTTCGCTCCTACCGTCGTGCGCGTATCCCGACAAGAGCGGAGAGAGCGATGCGAAAACTCCTGATCGCCATGGCGGCCGCGGTGACGGCCGCCGCCCTGTCGGTCCCCGGCCTGCCCGCGTCCGCGGGCACCGGCCGGTGGTCGGGCTCGTGGGGCGCGGCTCCGCAGCAGCCGGCGGCCGGCGTGTTCGCCCCCAACTGGTCGCAGGCCGGCTTCGCCGCCCAGTCCGTCCGCCAGGTCGTCCGGCTCAGCACGGGCGGCGCCGCCGTACGGATCCGGCTGTCCAACGCGTACGGCGCCACCCCGCTCAAGGTGCACGGCGCGAGCCTGGCCAGGGCCGGCGCCGGCGCCGCGCTGCGCCCGGGCACCCTGCGGCCGGTCACCTTCGGGCACGCGGCGGCCACCGTGATCCCGGCCGGCGCGGAGACCGTCAGCGACCCCGTCCCGCTGCCCGCCACCGCGCTCGACCGGCTGGCCGTGACCCTCTACTTCGCCGCCCCGACCGGCCCGGCGACCTATCACGACATCGCCTCGGCCACGTCCTACCGCGCCGGCGGCGACCGCCGCTTCGACCCGCGTGGCACGGCCTTCACCGGCACCACGGCCTCCTGGTACTACCTGACCGGCGTGGACGTCCTGGGCCCGGCCCGCTCGGTGGTGGCCTTCGGCGACTCCATCACCGACGGCACCGGCTCCACCCAGGACGCCGCCAACCGCTATCCCGATCAGCTCGCCGAGCGTCTGGCCGCCACGGGCCGGCGGCTGGGCGTGGTCAACTCCGGCATCTCCGGCAACCGGCTGCTCAACGGCTCCCCCTGCTTCGGCGAGCGGGCCTCCGCGCGGTTCCGGCGGGACGTGCTCGACCGGCCGGGCGTGCGGTCGGTGATCGTCATGGAGGGGATCAACGACATCGGCTACTCGCTCATCCCGGGCGAGTGCACGTCGCCGAACCCCGAGGTGAGCGCCGCGCAGATCATCGACGGCCACCGGGCGCTGATCAGGGCCGCCCATGCCGCCGGCATCCGGATCATCGGCGGGACGATCGTGCCGTTCAAGGGCTCGTACTTCGACGTGGGCGACCGCGAGCAGGTGCGCGACGCGGTCAACGCCTGGATCCGGACGAGCGGCGAGTACGACGCGGTCGTGGACTTCGAGCACGCCGTGGCCGACCCGGCCGACCCGGACCGGCTTCGGCCCGAGTACGACGTGCGTGACGGCCGGCCGGGCGACGGCCTGCACCCGAACGACGCGGGCCTGGACGCGATGGCCGCCGCCGTCGACCTGAACAGCCTGTGACGCTCACCGGCCGGGGGGCTGCCGGTGTTCTGCCGGTCAGCCGGTGTTCTGCAGGCCCGCTGCCACCCCGTTGACCGACAGCAGCAGGAGCGTGGACAGCCGCTCGCGCTCCTGCTCGGACGGGTTGCCGGTGCGCAGCGAGCGCAGGGCCCTGAGCTGGAGGTGCGACAGCGCGTCCACGTACGGGTCGCGGAGCTGGACGGCCCGCGAGAGCACCTTGCGGTTCTCCAGCAGCCGGGTGTGGCCCGTGACCCGCAGCACCAGCTCGCGGGTCCGGTCGTACTCCTCCAGCACCTGCCGGGCGAAGTCCTCCCTGCCGCCCAGAGCCAGGTAGCTCTCGGCGATCGAGCGGTCGGTCTTGGCCAGCGACATCTCGGCGTTGTCCAGCATCACGTTGAACAGCGGCCACTCCGCGTACGCCGCCCGCAGCTCGTCCAGGGAGCCGACCGAGGCCAGGCCGGTGCCCAGGCCGTACCAGCCGGGGAGGTTGACCCGCGTCTGCGCCCAGGCGAACACCCACGGGATGGCCCGCAGGTCGTCGAGCGAGCGCGGCGCGCCCAGACCGCGGCGCGCGGGACGCGAGCCGAGGCGCAGCGTGCCGATCTCCTCCAGCGGGCTGACCAGACCGAACCACTCGGGGAAGCCCGGCGCCTCGGTCAGCGCCCGGTAGGCCTGCTCGGAGGCCGTGGCCACCTGCCCGGCCAGGCCGCGGAAGCGCTCGGCGGCGGCCGCAGTGCGGGAGCCGACCGTGGGCGAGGAGGCCAGCAGCACGGCGTTGGCCACCTGCTCCAGGTGGCGGCGGGCGATGGCGATGTGGCCGTAGCGGGCGAAGATGACCTCGCCCTGCTCGGTGACCTTGAACCGGCCGGCGACCGAGCCGGGGGCCTGGGCCAGCACCGCGCGGTTGGCCGGGCCGCCGCCGCGGCCGAGCGCGCCGCCGCGGCCGTGGAACATGCGCAGCTTCACGTCGTGCTTCGCGGCCCAGGCGGTCAGCTCCTCCTGCGCCTCGTAGAGCCGCAGCGTGGCGGCGGCGGGGCCGAGCTCCTTGGCCGAGTCGGAGTAGCCGAGCATGATCTCCATGCGCCGGCCGGTGTCGGCCAGGCGCCGGCTCATCTGCGGGATCTCCAGCATGCCCGACAGCACGTCCGGCGAGTTGGCCAGGTCCTGGCCCGACTCGAACAGCGGCACCACGTCGAGCACGGGCGCGCGCTCGCCGAGCGCGAAGTCGGCCAGCTCGTAGACGGCCGCGATGTCGTCGGCCGAGCGGGTGAAGGAGACCACGTAGCGGGAGCAGGCCGTCACGCCGAACCGCTCCTGGATCCAGGCGATCACCCGGATCGTGGCCAGGACCTCCTCGGTGCGCTCGGACAGCTCGCCGCCGGCCCGCAGCTCCTCCAGCGCGGCCGCGTGCACTTGGGAGTGCTGGCGCACCTCCAGCTCGGCCAGGTGGAAGCCGAACGTCTCCACCTGCCACATGAGGTGCTGCAGCTCGCCGTACGCCTGCCGCGGCGAGGAGGCGGCCAGCGACTCCTGCGCCACGCTCAGGTCGGCGAGCAGCTCGGCGGGCGAGCGGTAGGCCAGGTCGAGGTCACGGCGGCGGGTGGCGGCGATGCGCGCGGCCACGAACAGCAGCCACTGCCGGTGCGGCTCGCGTGGCGAGCGGGTGGCCAGCTCGGAGACCACCTCGGGATTGGCGTCCACGGCCGCGGCCAGCGCCGACTTCAGCGCGGCCGAGCTGGGGGCGAACTGGGCCGAGGCGGTCAGCGTGCGGGCGATGCGCGTGCAGGCGGTCTCCAGCGCGGTCAGCACGTGCTCGGACTGGATCTGGATGGTCTCGCGGGTGACCTTGGAGGTGACGTTCGGGTTGCCGTCACGGTCGCCGCCGATCCAGCTGCCGTACCGGATGAAGGGCCTGGCCTGCGGCGGCCGGGTGCCGGTGCGGTCGTCGAGCGCCGCGTCGAGCGCGCGGTAGACCTGCGGCACCATGCGGAACAGCGTCTCGTCGAACGCGGCCATGGCCGTGCGGACCTCGTCGAGCGGGTCGAGCTTGGTGGAGCGGAGCTGGGCGGTGCGCCACAGCAGGTCGATCTCCTCCAGCAGGCGCCGCTTGCTTTCCGCGCGCTCGGAGGCGCCGCGGCCGGGCGTGTTGTATTCGGTGAGCTGGCCGCTGATCCGCTGGATGGCGGTGACCACCGCCCTCCTGCGCGCCTCCGTGGGGTGCGCGGTGAGCACGGGGTGCAGCTCCAGGCCCGCCAGCAGCTCGGTGACACGGTCGTGCCCGAGATCGTGTACGGCCTGGGCCAGCGACTCCCGCTGGACCCACCCCCCTGCGTCCCGCTCCCTGAGCGTGCGGATGCGGTAGTGCTCCTCGGCCAAGTTCGCCAGGTGGAAATAGCATGTGAACGCGCGGGCGATCTCCACCAGGCGTTCGATCTCCCACTCGGAGACCATGGCGGTGATCTCGTCAGCCGAGATCTCACCCCTGCGCGCTGCGATGACGGCCTTGCGCAGCCGTTCGACGTCTGCCAGCAGGTCTTCACCGCCCTGCTCGGCGAGCACCTGCCCGAGCAGCTTGCCGAGCAGGCGCACGTCGTGGCGCAACTCGTCCGGCATCTCTACGGCGGCGCTACGACGTTCGAGCCCCTGGTCAATCATTCTTCGACGATATCGAGTCGATTCCCGAGCCCGTAGCCCGGTCTCACCAATTGGACTAGACCACTGCGTCGATCGAGGTCACGCCGCTTTGGAGACCGCTCCCAGCAGGTCGGGGAGTCGGGCGTAGCCGATCTTGGCGGCCAGGCGGCGGCCGAGCACTTCGGCCAGCAGCCCGTAGAACGGCGCCAGCAGGCACACCCAGTACAGCCCGAACATGAGCGGCACCACGAACGGCAGCGACAGCAGCGCGATGCCGAGGGTGGCGCCCAGGGCCGAGGCGAACGCCTGCCCGCCCTGTCCGGGGACGGCGCCGCTGAAGGCGTTCATCCGCTCAGGCACGGAGTACGGGACGATCACGCTGGTCATCGAGCCGACGCCGAGCCCGATGCCGAGCGCGCCCCAGCCGGCCAGTATGCCGGGCACGATCGTCTCGGGATGGCCGGCGAACAGGCCGGCGCCGGTGGCGATCGCGGCGAGCAGCGGCAGCGCGATCACCGCGTTGGCCAGGTGGCGTCCGGCCAGATCGGTGCGCAGGCCGTGCTCGGAGCCGAAGGCGACGGCGTTCATCCACAGCGAGCGGCCGTCGATCCCGAACGCGTTGCCCGACTGGAGCGCGATCATCAGCGCCCCGATCGTGGTCAGGAAGATCGGCAGCCCGGGCCCCGGCCCGCCCTCCGACTGCCCGCTCATCGAGAACGCCAGCACGGCCGTGACCGCGATGGCGCTGAACCAGCCCACGCGGAACCTCGGCTCGCGCCTGATGTACTTCAGCTCCTTCGTGACCACCGCCGCCAGCGGCCCGTCCGGCAGGAACCTGTCGACCAGACCGCTCCCCCTGCGCACGGAGGCCGCCTGGCTGGAGGCGTCGGGCGTGACCAGGGCCCGGTTCAGGGCCTTGATCCACAGCCAGGCCAGCGCCACGACCAGCAGCGCCACGACCGCCAGCTCGGCCAGCCCGACCAGGCCGCCGTCCGCGATGGCGTGCGCCGTCATGCCGGGCGGGGTCCACCTGAGCGCCCCGGCCATCTGGTGCAGCATCGCCGTCGGGTCGCTGAAGCCGCGGTTCATCAGCAGGTTGGGCAGCTGGGCGAGCACGACCACGAACACGGCGGCCACGGCCAGCACGTCGCGGCCGCGCCGGGTGCGCAGTGCGCCGGACAGCGCCGTGGTGATCAGCCTCGACGTGACCACGCAGAGCGCGAACTGCAGCAGCACCGCGAGCACCCCGAGCAGCACGCCGCCCGGGCTCGTCGCCAGCGCCACCAGGGCGCCGGACGTGACGATCAGCATCGCCGCCGGCCAGACGCCGGTCACGGACGCGGTGAACATGCCGACCGCCATCGTGCGCGTGCGCAGCGGGAACAGCGACAGCCGCGCCGGATCCAGCGTGTCGTCGAGCCCGAACGCGAGCAGCGGCACGATCATCCAGCCGACCAGGAAGAACGTGAAGGAGACGATCACCAGCGAGGTCGCGATGTCGGCGGGCGCGAGCCGCAGCAGGCTCATCAGGAAGAAGCCGAGCGCGGCCAGGCCGGTCGCCATGAGCAGGGTGAAGATGAAGCCCAGCTTGCGCTGGAGGTCACCGCGCAGATTGCCCGCGAGCAGGCGCAGCTTGAGCTGCGCGAAGAGCACGACCGTGCTCACTGGTGCTCCCCGGGCTTGGCGCCGAGCCAGGTCAGGCCCGCCTCGCCGTTGTCGCGCGGGCCGCCGACCAGCTCCAGGAACGCCTGGTTGAGGCTGCGCCCGCCGCGTACGTCCGCCAGCGCGCCCTGCGCCACGATGTGGCCCGCGCTCATCACCGACACCCAGTCGCACAGCCGCTCGACCAGGTCCATGACGTGGCTGGAGAAGATGACGGTGGAGCCGGAGGCGGTGAAGCGCTGGAGCACCTCGGTGAGGGTGTTGGCGCTGACCGGGTCGACGCCTTCGAACGGCTCGTCGAGAAAGAGCACGGAGGGGTTGTGCAGCAGCGCCGCGGCCAGGCCGATCTTCTTGCGCATGCCGGTGGAGTAGTCGACGACCAGCTTGTCCGCGGCGTCGGCCAGGTCCATGACGGCCAGCAGCTCGCCGGCGCGCTGCTCCACGTCCGCCTTGGGGATGCCGCGCAGCCGGCCGTTGTAGATCAGCAGCTCGCGGCCGGACAGCCGCTCGAACAGGCGCAGGCCCTCAGGTAACACGCCGATGCGGGCCTTGACCTCGACGGGGTCGCGCCAGACGTGGAACCCGTCGACCTCGGCCGTGCCCCCGTCGGGCCTGAGCAGCCCGGTGATCATGCTGAGTGTGGTGGTCTTTCCTGCGCCGTTGGGGCCGACCAGCCCGGCGAAACTCCCTGCGGGGACGACGAGATCGACCCCCGCGACCGCGATCTGCTGGCCGTAACGTTTGAACAGGCCCTCGGTGCGAACCGCATCCGTCATAGAACCACTTTAGGAGGACGGGTTAGCCTAGCGCGCATGAGTACAGCGGCTGAGTCGATACCGGAAAAGCCGGATATTCACACACCGGATATTCACACCACGGCAGGCAAGATCGCCGACCTGGAACGGCGCCTCGACGAGGCCGTTCACGCGGGCTCCGCGGCTGCGGTCGAGAAGCAGCACGCCAAGGGCAAGATGACCGCCAGGGAGCGGGTGCTGGCGCTGCTCGACGAGGACTCGTTCGTCGAGTTCGACGAGTTCGCCAGGCATCGGTCCTCGATGTTCGGGCTGGAGAAGCGGCGGCCGTACGGCGACGGCGTCATCACCGGCTACGGCACGGTGGACGGCCGGCAGGTGTGCGTGTTCTCGCAGGACGTGACCGTCTTCGGCGGCTCGCTCGGCGAGGTGTACGGCGAGAAGATCGTCAAGGTGCTCGACATGGCGGTCAAGACCGGCTGCCCGATCATCGGCATCAACGAGGGCGGCGGCGCGCGCATCCAGGAGGGCGTGGTGGCCCTCGGCCTCTACGCGGAGATCTTCAAGCGCAACGTGCACGCCTCCGGCGTCATCCCGCAGATCTCGCTCATCATGGGCGCCGCGGCCGGCGGTCACGTCTACTCCCCCGCGCTGACCGACTTCGTGGTGATGGTGGACCAGACGTCGCAGATGTTCATCACCGGCCCGGACGTGATCAAGACGGTGACGGGCGAGGAGGTCACGTTCGAAGAGCTCGGCGGGGCCCACACGCACAACACCAAGTCGGGCGTGGCCCACTACCAGGCCGCCGACGAGGACGACGCGCTGGAGTACGTCAAGGCGCTGCTGTCCTTCCTGCCCTCCAACAACCTGGACGAGGCGCCGATCTTCGACTCGGCGACCGACCTGGAGCCGGACACGGAGCTCGACGAGCTGATCCCCGACTCGGCGAACCAGCCGTACGACATGCACCGGGTGATCGAGCACGTGCTGGACGACGGGGAGTTCCTGGAGGTCCACGCCCTGTTCGCGCCGAACATCGTGGTCGGGTACGGCCGCGTCGACGGCCAGTCGGTCGGGATCGTGGCCAACCAGCCCATGCATTTCGCCGGATGTCTGGATATCAACGCATCCGAGAAGGCCGCCAGATTTATTCGAACATGTGATGCTTTTAATATTCCGATCCTGACTTTTGTAGATGTACCGGGTTTCCTGCCCGGGACCGATCAGGAATGGAACGGAATCATCCGTCGCGGCGCCAAGCTCCTCTACGCCTACGCCGAGGCCACCGTGCCGCTGATCACGGTCATCACCCGCAAGGCGTACGGCGGCGCGTACGACGTCATGGGATCCAAGCACCTCGGCGCGGACGTGAACCTGGCCTGGCCCACCGCGCAGATCGCGGTCATGGGCGCGCAGGGCGCGGTCAACATCCTCTACCGGCGCGAGCTGGCCGCCTCGGACGATCCCGAGGCCGAGCGGGCCAGGCTCGTCACCGAGTACGAGGACACGCTGGCCAATCCGTATATCGCGGCGGAGCGCGGCTACGTGGACGCGGTGATTCGGCCAGCCGAAACTCGGAGTCAAGTCGTCAAGGCACTGCGGGCCCTGCGCAACAAGCGGGCGACGCTGCCGCCGAAGAAACATGGGAACATCCCGCTATGACGGCTCACCTGCGAATTGTGCGCGGCGACGCCACGCCCGAGGAGATCGCCGCTATCGTTGCCGTACTCGCCGCACTGGGGAGCTCGCCCACCGAACCGGAGACTCGTCGCGTACCGAGAAGACAAACGTGGCGAAACCCGGCTAGAGGTATGCGTAACCCTGTCGTCCCAGGGAAGTCGGCATGGCGGATGAGCGCTCTACCCTAGATAGATCCCGGGAATCGGGTGTCAAGTTCCCCGGGAGTTGGGACTATCTAGAGAAAGTAGGCGTATATAGTCAGCCGATCAACTAACACCGCGGCCTGGAGGACGACATGGCCATCCCAGACCTCATGCCGCATCCTGTGGCAGCCAAGTACGCCGTCCTAGTGGATGTCGGTTATCTGTACGCTGCGGCAGGTGAAGTGCTGCTCGGCGCGAAGGAGCGCAAGGAATATCGGGTGGCCGCCGATGAGCTCATCCAGAGTCTACAGAAACATGCAGAGGAACGTATTTCTGGCGAACTCCTGAGGATCTATTGGTATGACGCGGCCCGCGACCGCGTGCCGACCGTCGACCAGCGGGTCATCGCCCAGCTTCCCTGGGTCAAGGTGCGGCTTGGCAACCTGAACGCCCGTGGCCAGCAGAAGGGCGTGGACGCGCAGATCAGGAGCGATCTGGAGGCGCTGGCCAGGCACCACGCGGTGACCGACACGATCCTGCTGGCGGGCGATGAGGACATGGTTCCGGCGGTCGAGGCGGCGCAGGCGTACGGCGTGCGCATCCACCTTTGGGGCGTCGAGCCTCCTTACGGCACCAACCAGGCCGAACGCCTGGTCTGGGAGTCCGACACCGTGGAAGTGATCTCTGCTGATTTCCTGAGGCCCTTTTTCAGCCGTGCTCCCCAGCCCGTTCCGGTCACTCCACCCGCCGCCGCTCCCTCGCCCGCCCAGGTGTTCGCCGGGCGCGCGCCGGTCAAGCCGCACGCCAAGCCGGGCCAGGTGGCCAAGCTCGGGCCGAGCCGCCCGCGCGTGGAGGACGTCGGCGAGCACGTGGCGCAGAAGTGGATACTCACTCGCGGCCGCGACAACATCAGGGACCTGCTTCCCGGCCCGATACTGCCGACCGTGATCGACACCGAGCTGCTCATCGAGGCGGAGAAGGAGCTCGGGCACTCGCTGCGGCCCTACCCGGAGGCCCGGGTGTGGCTGCGCGACGGCTTCTGGGCGCGCGTCTACCGGGAGTTCGACCTGGGGGTCGGGGTCTCGTCGAAGTAGCGCCCGGACCCCGGGCCGGCGCCGTCGGGGCGGCAGGACCTGCCGCCCCGCACGACAGACCGGCCCGCATACGGCTGCCCCGCACGACAGACCGGCCCGCGTACCCCCCACCGCCGGCGTTCCATGTCCGATTTACGCCAGTTACCACCTCTGACCTGCTGACCTGCTGGATGACGTTGGGGTCCGATTTCCGCCAGTCAGTACCCCGGGCGAGCGCATAATCTCGGAGTCATGTCGCCACTCGAGCTCGACTTCGACTCCTGCTACCGGGCCGTCTCCGCCAGAGACTCCCGGTTCGACGGGCGCTTCTACACGGCGGTGACGACCACCCGTATCTACTGCCGCCCGATCTGCCCGGCTCGCACGCCCTCGTCGCGGAACGTGCGCTTCTACCGGCACGCCGCGTCGGCGGAGGCCGCCGGGTTCCGCCCGTGCAAGCGCTGCCGTCCCGAGCTGTCCCCCGGCGATCCCGGGTGGGACCTGCGCGGCGACCTCATCGGCCGGGCACTGCGGCTGATCGACGACGGCGCGGCCGACGAGCAGGGCGTCGCCGGGCTGGCCACCCGGCTGCACATCACCGAGCGCCACCTGCACCGGCTGTTCGTGGCGGAGCTGGGCGTCGGGCCGCTGGCGGTGGCGCGTACCAAGAGGTTGCTGCTGGCCAAGCAGCTGCTGACGGAGACCAGGCTGCCGGTCACGGAGGTCGCGTTCGCGGCCGGGTTCGGGAGCGTGCGGCAGTTCAACGCGACGATGCGCGAGACGTACGGCTTCACGCCCAGCGAACTGCGCGCCACGGCGGGCCGTCCGGCCGCCACGCAGCAGGCCGTGGAGGTGGCGGCGGGGCCCGCTTCGCTGCGGCTGCGGCTGCACCGGCGGGAGCCGTACGACGTCGAAGGGGTTTTCGCCTTCCTCACCTCCCGGGCGATCCCGGGACTGGAGGTGGCGGACCGGACGTCGTACGCCAGAGGCGTGCCAGGCGGGACGATCACCCTCACCCCGCAACGCGACCACATCGCCCTGGACGTGGCCGTGGACGACACGCGGCAGCTCGCCCGCGTCGTGGCCCGCTGCCGCCGCCTGCTCGACCTCGACGCCGACCCGGACGCGATCTCGGAGATCCTCGGCCAGACCTCGCTCGGCCCCCTGGTCGCGGCGCGGCCCGGGCTGCGGGTGCCGGGCGCGTTCGACGGCTTCGAGCTGGCCGTGCGCGCCGTCGTCGGGCAGCAGATCTCGGTGGCGGGCGCCCGTACGCTACTGGGCCGGATCGTCGCCAGGGCCGCCGCACCCGAGAGTCTCTTCCCCACCCCCGGCCATCTGCTGGAGACCGACCTCACGGGCCTGGGCCTGACGAACCGCAGGATCGCCACGCTCAAGGACCTGGCCGCCCGCCTGGCGGAGGGCCACATCGACCTGGACGGCGGCCAGGATCCCGCGGAGGCGGTGGCCGGGCTGCTCGAAGTTCCCGGCATCGGCCCGTGGACCGCCAGCTACATCGCGCTGCGCGCGCTGCGCGACCCCGATGCCTGGCCCACGGGCGACCTCGTGCTCAAGAAGCGCATGGCCGCCCTGGGCATCCCCGACGACCACATCGAGCGGTGGCGCCCGTGGCGGGCGTACGCCGCGCTGCACCTCTGGAGTGCCTCATGATCACTGCCCAGCTCGTACCGACTCCCGTCGGGCCCCTGGCCCTGCTGACCCGCGAGGGCGTGCTCGTCGCGGCCGGATTCACCGCCGAGCCCAAGGAGATGTTCGTCCGCCTGACGCCCGCCCTGCAGTCGGAGGGCCTGGACGTGGTGTCCGACCTCGGGGCGCCGGCGGAGGCCGTCCGCGCGTATCTGGCCGGGGACCTGTTCGCGCTGGACGCCGTCCCGGTCGCCCAGCCCGGCACGGCCACGCGCAAGCGGCTGCACCAGGCGCTGCGCGAGGTCGAGGCGGGGACGACCGTCTCGTACGCGGAGCTGGCCGTACGCGCGGGGCTGCCGAAGACGGCCGCCCGCGCGGCGGGGTCGGCCTGCGCCCAGAACCTCATCGCGCCGTTCGTCCCCTGCCACCGGGTGCTGCCCAGCGGCGGGGGATATGGCGGGTACTACTACGGCGTACCCATCAAGGAGTGGCTCCTCCACCACGAAGCCGGACAAAAATAAAACTGAACGTAATGACTCGACAGCGTTCGGTAATGTTTCGACATGCCCACGCTGGAGCACGAGCTCCTCCTTGAGCTGGTTCAACACCGCCCGTCTCTGGTCGCAACGCTGCTGGCCGAGACGGGCGTCACGGTCCCGGCCTTCAAGGAAGCTCGCTCGCCTGGAGAGTTGCGATGTCAGCTTCTCGGCCGTAAACGTAAACGACCGAGCTTGCAGCTCCTCGCCGTCGATGGCCTCGACGGTCCGGTCCGCGTCAGGCAGCGTGACTCACTGCCCAGCCCGTGACACCGCGTGAGGCGATGTTGCGGGCCGCGTTGACGTCGGCGTGCTCAGCGAAGCCGCACGACGTACAGGCGAAGGTTTCCTGGTCGGGCCGGTTGCGCTTGTCCACATGCCCGCAGTGTGAGCACTGCTGAGAGGTGTAGGACGGATCAACATAGATCACGGCGACCCCGGCCCGGCGGGCCTTGTAGGCGATGAAGCTCCCCAACTGGTGGAAGCTCCACGAATGCAGCGTGACCCGCTGGGGCTTGCGAAGCCGTACCCGCTCGCGGATGCCCTGGAGGTCTTCCAGGGCGATCCCTTGTCCGGTGCGTTCTGCCTCGGTCACGATCTGCTTGGCGATGACATGGTTGGTGTTGGCGGCGAACCGCGTCTCGGCCCGGCGACGCCTCTTCAGTAGCCGTTTGGCGGACTTGGTCTTCTTGGCCTGCAAGCGGCGGCGTAGTTCCCGGTGGCGGTGACGGACCGCGTTCAATCCTTTGCCGCTGTGTCGCGTCCCGGTGCCGGTGCCGGTGCCGGTGCTGCTGGTGGTGGCGATGTTGGCGATGCCCAGGTCCACCCCGACGAACCCGCCGGGGTGGTTGAGCGGGACCTCTGGCAGGTCGCAGGTGGCGATGAGGAACCACATGCCATCGCGGTGCATGAGATCGGATTCGCCCTTGCGGTGGGCCGCCAGGGTCTTCAGCTGGTCGGCCGAGGCGGTGAACGCCAGATTCTTCACCCGGCCGCGCACGGTCCAGATCGACACGGTCTGGGCGTCGATCTGCCGGGACAGGCAGCGATCATCGTAGGACTGCGCGGCCAGAGGGTGGAAGGTGATGGGTTTGGACTCGGCACGCAGTCGTCGCGGGGACCCTTGCTTGCCCAGGTTCCCGTTGCGGAGGTTGGCGTGCAGGGCGGTGTAGGCGTCGGCGACTTTCTTGATCACGTGCTGGGCGGCCTGGGCGGCGAGCCCATGGGCGGCCTTGATCTGCTCGTAGGTGTGCTTGCGCAGGTCGTAGTTGCGGAAGGTCCGCTGCTCGAACGCCAGCCGGGAGACCTGCCGGGCGGCGATGTTGACGGCGTACAGGGTCGCCTCCAGCGCCGCCGCCTGCTCGGGCGTCGGCAGGAGTTTCACCTGCACCACCAGCTTCACCTCGAACACACTATCATTTGGTCAATGTCACCGCGATGGGAACCCAACCCCGATATTCGGCGAGGCCGCAGCGTGGTCTACAGCCTGCATGCCCATTTGGTCTTTACGCCCAAGTACCGGCGCAAGGTGTTCACCGACGAGATCCTGAGCCGCTGCGAAGAGATCATGATCGAGGTGTGCGACAGCTTCGGCGCCACGCTGGTGGAGTTCAACGGCGAGCACGACCATGTTCACCTGCTGGTGCACTATCCGCCCAAGGTTGCGCTCTCGACGCTGGTCAACTCTCTCAAGGGCGTCTCGGCCCGGCTGCTGCGCAAGGAGTTCCCGGTTCACATCCGCAGGTATCTGTGGGGCGGCCATTTCTGGTCCCCCTCCTATTTCGCCGCGTCCTGTGGCGGCGCCCCCCTGGAGATCATCAAGGAGTACATCGAGAACCAGAAACGGCCGGACTGAGCCACTCGCACAGTCCAGCCGCCAGGGCACCGCTCGGGCCTGGCGGCCCTCCCCCGCTGTCGTTTCCTCCCGGGCGAAAACGCCCGAGGTTCCACACCAGATCGCGCTGAACGATCGCAACGTCACGGAGTATCGCGCGGACTCGGTGGTCCTCATGGTCAACGAGAAGCCGGTTTCGGCCGTCATACTGGAGGTACAACGGGAATACAAGGAAATCAAGCACTGGTCCTGGCCGGTCTATCTGGCAACACTCCGGGCACGCGTGAAGTGCCCCTGTCTCCTGCTCGTCTTCTGCCCTAGCGCGTCGGAGGCCCGCAAATGCGCCGAGCCCGTCGCAATGGGGCACCCCGGCTGGACGCTGCATCCGATCGTCCTG
The DNA here is from genome assembly GCF_005889725.1 of Nonomuraea zeae. GTDB lineage: Bacteria > Actinomycetota > Actinomycetes > Streptosporangiales > Streptosporangiaceae > Nonomuraea > Nonomuraea zeae. Next base: position 13,473 of record NZ_VCKX01000055.1, on the reverse strand, counting down.
GGCCCGGATCAAGTGCCCTTGATCACCGACATCGCCCGGGCGATCGCCGACCCCGAGCTCACCGCCCTCTCCGCCGCCGTGCACGGCTCCGGAGAGCAGGGCCTGAAGGTTCTCCAGGTGCTGCACGATTCGCAGGCGCACCTGTCGGAGGAGCAGCGAAGCTATTCTGACCTGGTACTCGCATTGCTGCCGGAGTCCGTCGTCACCAAGTTCAGGGAGGTCTCGATGGCCGTTCTCGATGAGATCAAGCACCCGTGGGTCCGCGGCTGGATCGCCCACGGGGAGGCCAAAGGGGAGGCCAAAGGGGAGGCCAAAGGGGAAGCCCTGGCCATCATCCGATTCCTGAACACGCGTGGCGTCGCGGTCCCCCACGAAGCACAGGAACGCATCCTGGGATGCACCGACCAGTCGATCCTAATGTCCTGGATCGACAAGGCTGCCACCGCCGAGAGCGTAGACGAGTTGTTCGATTGAGCGGCGGGGACGGCACCCGTACCGGCAGCCGTCCCCGCCGCCGGGCTCAGGCCGGGACCAGGCGGCGGGCCTGGGCGCCTGCCGCTCCGGCCACCGCCAGGCCCGCCAGGCCCAGGACGGCGGCGGTCCAGGCGGGGGCCGTGTAGCCGAGCCCGGCGTCGATGGTGAGGCCCGCGGCGAACGAGCCGATCGCGTTCCCCAGGTTGAAGGCGCCGATGTTGGCCGCCGAGGCGAGCGTCGGCGCGCCGGCCGCGGCGTCCAGGACGCGGGTCTGCAGGGGCGGCACGGTGGCGAAGGCGGCCACGCCGAACAGCGTGATGGCCACCACGAACGCCACCTGATTCCCCGCCACCAGCGCCACCACCACGGCCAGCAGCGTGAGCAGCGCGACCGAGCCGTAGATGCTGGGCATGACCGCACGGTCCGCGAGCCGGCCGCCGATCAGGTTGCCCACCACGAGACCCACCCCGAACAGGGCCATGACCACCGGCACCGCCCCCGGCGAGAAGCCGCCCACGCCGGTCATGATGGGCGCGATGAACGTGATGACGGCGAAGACCGGGGCGAAGCCGAAGACGGTCATCGCCAGCGCCAGCCAGACCCCGGCCTTGCGGAACGTCGCCAGCTCCCGCAGGATGCCGCCACTCTCAGGGCGAGGCTGCCGCGGTACGAGGGCCAGCACGCCGGCCAGGCCCGCCACGCCGATGACCACCACCACCCAGAACGTGGCCCGCCAGCCGAACGCCTGACCGATCCAGGTCCCGAGCGGGACGCCCAGGACGTTCGCGAGCGTCAGGCCGGTGAACATCAACGCGATGGCGCTGGCCCGCTTCTGCGGCGCGACCAGGTCGGCGGCCACCACCGAGCCGACCCCGAAGTACGCGCCGTGCGCGAAGGCCGCCAGGACCCGGCCGACCATCAGCACCCCGTACGAGGGCGCCAGGGCCGACAGCAGGTTCCCCACGATGAACAGCACCATCAGCGACAGCAGCATGGTCTTGCGCGACAACCGCCCGCCGAACATGGTCAGCGGCGGCCCGCCGACGGCGACGCCCAGGGCGTATCCGGACACGAGCAGCCCCGCGGCCGGGATCGTCACGCTGAAGTCCGCGGCCAGCTCGGGCAGCAGCCCGTTGATGATGAACTCCGTGGTCCCGATGCCGAAGGCGCTGATCGCGAGGGCGAACAGGGCGAGAGGCATAGAATACTCCTCAGACGACGTTAGTGAGCGTGCGCATTATTTGCACACGCCGACTAACTGACCATACAAGCAAGTCGAGGAGGCCGCCAAATGCCCATAGCCGATGACGCCGTCGAAGCGCGCGCCCAGGGCTGGCGCACCCTCGCGGCGCTGCACGCCAAGATCGAGGAGCGGCTGGAGAAGGCGCTGCAGAAGGAGCACGAGCTCAGCGTGAGCGAATACACCGTGCTCGACGCGCTGGCCAGGCAGGACGGCTGGCACATGCGGATGCAGCAGCTCGCCCGCGCGGTCGTGCTGAGCCAGAGCGCCACGACGCGCCTGGTGACCAGGCTGGAGAACCGCGGGCTGCTCAGACGCTACCTGTGCGAGGACGACCGGCGGGGCATCTACTCCGAGGTCACGCCCGCCGGGCGCGAGCTGCTGGAGCAGGCGAGCCCGGTGCACGACGCCGTGCTGAAGGAGGTGCTGGCCGAGGCGGCGGAGCAGCCGGAGCTGGCCCCGCTCGCCGCGGTGATCGCCTAAGGCTTGACGTTGCTCTGGATCTCGCCGACCGGGACGTTCCTCGTGGCCTCCAGCTCGACCGGCGCGAGCTGGACCGGCACGACGTTGTCCTGCACTGCGACCGGCCAGACGGCCGACACGGTGAGCGGGTACGTCTCGCGCGGCTGGTCGATGGACGAGCGCAGGTAACGCACCCCGCACGTGAAGTCGCTGCCCTTGACGTACGGCTTGCCGCCGGCCCCGCAGCCCTCCTCGCGCGTCTCCGCCCGCTCCTTCGTGGTGCCGGGGTCGATCTTGACGCCCTGGAGCGTGGCGACCACGGTCACGCTCATGAAGCCGGGAACCTCAGCGGTGACCGAACGGGTCGTCTCGCCGATGCCCTCCAGCCAGACGTAGGTCGGCAGGTTCACGAAACTCTTGGCGTCGGGGTTCAGCTTGATCGTGTGCGTCGGGACGGTCATCGCGGCCCGGGCGAACTCGGCGAGCTGTTCGAGCGTGATGCCCAGTGGCGGCGAGGTGTTCGGCGGGACGAACAGGAACTGCTGCAGCTCTCCCCAGCAGGCGGCCCCGGCCGGATCGCCCTTGTTGTACGACGGCAGCCACCAGAGCCCCTTCTTCCCTCTTTGCTTCTCGAACTGCTTCAGGAAGTCCTCGAAGTGCGTGTCCTGGGCCACGGCGGTGTGCGACTGGTTGCGGGGATCGGTCTGGAACGCGTACATGTCGTCGGCGTTCAGGAACGGCTCGTACCAGCAGGGGCGTTTCATGCGGAAACCGTCGCCCTTGCCCCCCTTGGTGCCGCTGCCGAAGGCGCGGACGCTGTGCGGGCCGTTCACGAACGCCTTGACGGTCGCGCCCTCCTTCTCCACGCCGGCGCTACCGCCGGGATCACGCGTAGGGGTGGGGGCGAGCAGGAGGAGCCCCGTCGCCGCCAGTGCCAAAAGGGGTTTCATCAGCTACACCGTTCGGAGGATTCCAAGTAGGTTCTGATGCGCCACACCCCGTCTTCACCGCGATGCGCGACCACGGCCTTGGAGTAGGGGGTGCGGAGCCAGGTGGGTTGGCGCGCCACGGCCTTCCCGGTGGAGGTGGAGATCACCCTGATCCCCGTCTCGTCGATGCACGCGTTGATCTGCGCGCCCTTGCTCCTGCGGGCGAAGACCCGCAGGTTGTAGAGCCGTCCGACCCCGCGCCACGACTGGCCTTGCTCGACGAACCCGCGGATCCAGCCGTTCGACTGGTTCTCCGCCTCGATCTCCATGTTGCGGTTGTAGACGGTCGCCCCCTCGGCGATCGCCTTGCGGGTGCCGACGTACTGGTCGACCATGACCTTCAGCAACGGGTCCGGGTTCGCCGGCCACTCGATGCGCAGGCGCAGGTTCTCGCCGACCCGGATCGTCTGAGGACCGGACGGCAGGTCCTCGTCCTCGACGGGTTCGGCCTGGTCCGCGCTCTTCGATGGGCTCGACGCCGGGTCGTCCGCCGAGCTCCGCACCGGCGTGGACGCGCCCTTCGGCTCGTACGGCCGCTCGGCCTGGCCGCAGCCCGCCACGACCAGGAGCAGCCCCAGCGCTGTCGCCACTCGTCTCATGCCGTCGACTCCCTCACCACGTGGATGCGCCAGGTAGGCAGCAACTCCTCGATCAGCGCCTCGGTCTCGGGCGCCAGCCCCCCGCCGTACGGATGCGTGGCCGCCCTGCGGGTCAGGCCCTCCACAACGGCGCGCAGGCGCACGTCGTCCCCGGTCGCGTGCGTGGCCCGCAGCAGGTCGCGCCAGAGGCCCTCGTCGTCGGCCGCCAGCAGCAGCGCCGCGCGTACGGCGGCCACGGCGGCGTCCGGCTGGCCGTGCGCGAGCCTGATCTCGCCGAGCTGGTGCGCCACGTCGGCCACCGCGGCGGCCACGTCGTACTCCAGGTCGTCGGCCGCCAGCCAGGCGTACCGTCCCGGCGGGCGGCCGGTCAGCAGCGGGCCCCTGACCAGGCCGAGCGCCTTCTCCAGCAGCACGGCCCTGGCCGTCGGGTCGCCCTGCGAGCGGCGTACGAGCTCGCGGAACAGCGCCCAGTCCGTACGCACGTCGGGCCCCAGCCGCAGCCGGCCCGCCTCGTCCGTGCGCAGGTGCTCGGGCCCCAGCCATTCGGCGACCCTGGCGATCGTGGCGTCCCTGACCATGTCCTGCACGCCGCGCGGCCACAGCACCCCGCCGAGCACCACGGGATGCACGCCGCCCGGATGCGTGGCCAGATACACCAGCAGCTCGGTGGCCAGCGCCATCCGGCCCTCCTCCAGCGGGCGAAGGCCGGCGACCTCGATGGGGCCGAGCATCCTGATCTCGACGGCGGGCGGGTGGAGGCCCTCCAGCGGCTCTGCCTCCGGGATGGCCTCGCCGTCGAGCCGCCCGGCGGTGCGGAAGAGGTCGATGAGCGCCCGGTAGTGGCGTCTGGGCAGGAGCTGGGCCTCCACCTCGAAGCCCAGCTCGGCGATCCTGGCCCGGCCGTCTTCGCTGATCTCCAGGGTCCAGGTGGCGTGCGGGATCTCGCCTGTCACGACATATCCGGCGGTGTCCTTGCGGGCCAGCAGCGCCAGGCGGCGCGCCTCCTCGTGCGTGGGCGCCACCGCCGAGAGCAGGTAGTGGGCCGAGCGCGGGCTGCCGGTGACGCGACCGGTCAGCACCTCCCTGCGCGGGGCCGCCGTCGCCTCCAGCTCGGGCAGCACCTCGGCCAGGCTGCCCACCGCCCTGATCCGGTCGGGCGCGATCACGGTCAGCTCCTCGCCGAACCCGACGAGCGTGATGCGCATGCGGTCGGACCAGCGGTTGGTGGCCAGCTCGACGGCGATGGCGGCCAGGGCGGCGGTGGTCTGCGGGCCGCGTACGTTGATGAGGCCCTGTGCGGCCTCCAGGTCGATCAGCACCCGTCCGCTCGCGTCCGTGCCGATGGAGACCAGCCCCGGGTACGGTGCTCCGCCCGGCTGCGCGTGGCGCGGGCCGGTAGGGGGATCGCCGCCCCCCTCCGTGATCCGCCGCTCGGGCAGCAGGCGGCCCTCGTGCGCGGGCAGCCGCCAGACCTGGCCGCCGTCCTGGGCCGTCCACGGATCGGGCGGGTCGTCGTCCGGCGGATGGATCCACAGGTCGAGCGAGCGGGCCGACAGGTGCGCGCCGTACACGGTGGGCGGCGTCCGGTTCTGGGCGGCCAGCTCGGCGCCGAGCACTCTGAGCCCGAGGTCCAGGATGCGGGCGCCGGGGGCGTCACCGCCGAGCCTGAGCGCGACCTCGGCCTGGGCGGCGTCGTCGCGCGGGCGGACGATCCGGCGGCCGAACACCCGGCGCCAGAGCTGCTCGCGGCGCCGCCTGGCCAGCACGAGCAGCAGCCCGGCCGCGGCCAGCGAGGCCGGCGCGAGGTAGTCGAACAGGTCGGCCCGCTGGGCTTCCTGGATGATGGGCTCCTGGTCGGCCCGCTTCTCCTCCTGCGGCTGCTCGGGCAGGCGGTGCTTCGCCTCGCCCTTCTTCTGGGTCTCGGCCTTCTTGGGGGCCGTGTGCTCCTTGCCCGCGGAGTCGTGCGGAACGTGCGCCCTGCCGGGATGCTCGCGCAAGGTCTGCTCGCGCGGCTGGCCGGAGGGGACGATGTGGACGTTGCGCGCGTCGTCCGGCATGTCGAGCACCCAGCCGGGTCTGATCAGGTCGGCCATGCGCAGGCGGGTGCCGTCCGGCTGCTCCTTCGCCTGATTAAGCCGGTAAATTTCGGGATATCGGCGGCCGTCTCCCAGGCACTTCTCGGCGATCTCCCACAGGCTCTCGTGATGGCGCCCGTGCGGGGGCTGCACCACGTACACCTTCTTGGTCTTGTGCGTTTCGAGCGTCTGCTCGACGATCGGCGCCGAGTACGCGACCGCCGTCACGGGCGGCGCCGCGGGCGTGGGCGTCAGCTTGGCGATCGGCGCGACCATCGCCCCCGCCGTGAACAGCAGCAACACCGCCGAGACCAGCTTGTTGGCCAGCGCCTGGGTGCCCCCGGAGAGCGGTACGCGGGCGGGCATGCCGACCCGGCGGACCCCGGCGTACACCTCGACGAGCACGCACACGAACAGCTGGAACCAGGCCAGCCACACGAGCAGCACCAGCAGGGCCAGCATCGTGCTCGGCCCGACGTTGCTGGTGATCAGATCGAGCCTGAGCAGCTCGGAGGAGAGCGGCGGCCCGACGAACGTCAGCAGCGCGTACGGCACGCCGCCGATGAGCCCCACCAGGACGACCAGCGACGCCAGCCCGGCCAGCACGTCACCGGTCGTGCGCCGGGCCGGTGTGCGCGCGGGCACGTGACGTCCGTGCGGGCGCGCGGGCTCTCGCGTCGGCATCGCCTCTCCCTTCTCCGATCCAGCGTGGTGTCTCGTGCGTCCCGCATCCATCGAGTGGTGGGATTCGGTCTATCTCGCTTCGGGCGCGGCGCTCGCCTCGCCGGTCATCTCGGAGCCAGGGAACCCGATCGCGCTCAGGAAGAACGCCTCCCACCGCACCGTGACGGTCACCGTCACCTGCGCCTGGCCCTGGCCGACGGCGCACTCTCCCCTGCTCACGTCATCGCCGCCCTGCGCCTGGACGATCTCGTCGGCCCTGGCGCACACCTGATCGTCGCCGAGCAGCCGGGTCTGCCCCGTCGCGCGGAGGTGGTCGACGTCGATCTGGTCGGCACCCGCCCGCGCGGCCTGCTCGGCCACGTCCGCGGCGCGCAGCCGGGCGTTGATCGCCGAGCCCCCGTCCACCAGCAGCCCGGCCAGCAGGAACACGACCACGGAGAACAGCACGGTGAACACCGACATGGACCCCCGCTCGCCGGCCCTCATTCGATTCTCCTGAACTGCTCGATCGGCACGACCGCCGTGCCGGTCATCCGCTTCGTGCCGCCGAACCCGAGGAAGCCCAGGTCCAGCTCGCAGGTGACCTCGGCGTGGATCTGGCCGCCCTGCTCGTAGTCGGACTGGTCCAGGGAGACCGACGGGGACTGGCAGTGGCCCTCCAGCGCGCCCGTGGCGATGGTCTCGGCCGCGGCCTCGGCGTCGTCGAGCGAGCGTTGCACCGACGCGGCGCGGGCGGCGTCCCGGGCCGCCCCGTTGACCCGCCCCTGCGACTCGACGATCACTCCCGCACCGGCGAGGAACATCAGGAACAGCAGGAAGACCGGGGCCAGCAGCACCGTCTCCACGGCCATCGAGCCCCGCTCGGCCTCGCTCATTCGCAGTCCTCCCCTCCGTTGTCGGGGCGGAAGCACTCGACGGGCCCGCCCGCGGTGGCGCTGACCGTGAACGTGAGCGCCGGCAGCAGGGGGATGACCTGTACGGCGCTGCCGGTCACGGTGACGAAGCGCTCGTCCGGCTCCTTCTCGGACGTCGTGGCGGTCGCGTCGGCGAGCAGCCGCGGGCCGATGGCGCGGACGATCTCGGTGGCCTTCGCGGTGGCCTCGCCCTCCCAGCCACCCGAGTCGAACGCGGCCGCCCTGGCCACGCGCGCGCCCTCCTGCGCCGCCGCCTCCGCGACCTGGCGGCCGTGGAACCAGAGCGCCACCTGCACGATGAGCAGCGAGACGGCGAGGATGACCGGCATGAGCAGGGCCAGCTCGATCACCGTCACGCCGCGCTCGCCCTCTTTCGGCCGGCCGCGCACCCGACGGGGCCGATCAGGGCTCGGTGCCGGCATCGCCGCCGCCGTTGAAGCCTCCGGTGATCTCTTCCTGTTTCTGCTCGACCAGCGTCTTGATCAGGGTGGCCAGGCCGAGCGCGACGCCGGCGATGATGGCGGTGATGATCACCCATTCGACGGCGGAGGCGCCCCTGGTGGGCGCGGTACGGGCGCGGTGGACGCGCACGCTCAGGTAGGCGGTGAGGTAAATGATCCAGGGATGGTTCATCAGGCACCCAACATCTTCATAGCGGCGGGGAAACTGAGAAAGATCACGAATCCGGCACAGAGGAGGAGCTGGGCCACGAGCATCGACTGTGACCGCTCGCCCGCCCGCCCCTCGATCTCCGCCAGCTCGCGGCGGCGCAACGTGGCGGCTCTGGCCGTCAGCGAGGCGCGTACTTTGGCGCCGTCGTCGGCCACCAGGCCGAGCGCGGCGGACAGGTCGCGCAGCTCATCGACGTTGATCTCCTCGCCGAGCTGGCCGAGCGCCTGCCATGGGGTGATGCCGACGATCCTGGCGCCGCGCAGCGCGTCGCGGATGCGGCCCATCGCCCAGTTGGGCTGCTCGCCGCTCACAGAGACGGCCATCATCAGGGCCTCGGGCACGCCGCGTCCGCCGGCCAGGTTCATGGAGACGAGGTCGAGGAACGCGCCCACGACATGCCTGAAGTCGCGCCGCCTGGCCGCGGCCTCCTTCTTCACCTGCAGATCGGGCAGGAAGAAGAACAGCAGCGCCGAGAGCACCGCGGCCCAGAACGGGATGGCGAGCGAGGTGCCCCACTCCATGAGCACCAGCCAGCCCAGCAGCAGCGGGAAGGCGAGCAGGCCGCTGGCGGCCAGCAGCACCTTGGTCGCGAGGAACGCCTCGAACGAGCGGCCGACGAGCGCCAGGTCCGCTTTGACGGATCTGACCTCCCAGCCGCGGGCGCCGTACACGCGGGCCAGGCGGACGCCGAGACTGCGGCGGAACGCGCTGACCTCCTCTTCCGGCAGCAGGAGCTGGATGCGGGGCGCGCCCGCGTCCTCGCGCACGGAGTCGAGCGCGAGCAGCCGCGCCACCAGCCCCGGGCGGGCCGGGAAGAGCGCCTTCAGCAGTACGAGCAGACCGAGCCCCAGAACGGCGCCGGCCAGCGCGCCCTCAACCATCGCCGCCTCCTCCCATGAGCAGCCGCGTCGGCTTGTCGAACCTGGCCAGCCGCCGCATCCAGGCGAACCCCGCGCCGAACAGCCCGGCCACGACCACCAGGACGGCCTGGCCGAGCACGGAGCCGTATTCCTTGACGTAGTCGGGGTTGAACACGACGAGGATCGCGGCGAAGGCCAGCGCGGTGCCCACGACGATCTGGACGCTGCGCCTGGTGGCGCGGCGTTCCGCCTCGACGCGGCGGCGCATGTCGAGCTCCTCGCGGGCGGAGACGGCCAGCGCGCCCAGCACGTCGCGCAGCCCGGGGCCGCGCAGCCTGGAGTTGAGTATCAGCGCGGCGATGACCAGGTCGGCCGAGGGGTCGTCGAGCTCGTCGGCGAACAGCGCGAGCGCCTCGGGCAGCGCCATCCTGGTGTGCAGCCGGTCGATCATGGCGCGGAGGTGGGGTCTGAGCATGGGGGCGGCGGCCCTGATGGAGGACGGGATGGCCTGTTCGAGGCCGGCCGCGCCGGCGATCGTGTCGCGCAGCGACTCCGTCCAGGCCGCGAGCCCTTCGAGCCGGTGCATCGCCGCGCGTTCCTCGCCCGCGCCGCCCGACAGCCCGCGCCAGGCGAACACGAGCAGCACCGTCCCCACCGCCATGACCGGCCAGCCGGTCACGATCAGCACCATGGTGGCGGTCACCGCGGCTATCGCGGTGCGCGTGGTCAGCATCTTGACCAGGTTGCGCTTGGGCTTGGACGGGCGGGGGCGCAGGCCGTACAGGGCCATGCAGAACAGGAACAGGCCGCCGCCGGCCAGGGCTCCCGCCAGCATCGCCAGCGGGTCGAAGGTGAGCGGCATCCGTCACCAGCCTCCCGGGTTGTAGCCGTGGGCGGCGAGCTCTTCGAGGCAGGAGACCGGCGCGTGCGGGACGGCCGTGCCGTCGGGACCCGGCGTGAACACCTCGCTCGACAGGACGCGGCCGTCGCAGCCGTTGACCTCGCGGATGCTGGAGACGTAGCGGCGCAGGGTGCCGCCGACGTGATAGTCGTTGCGCTTCTCGATGAAGACGACGAAGTCGATGGCGCCCGCGATGAGCATGTGGGTGGCGTCGATGGGCAGGCGCTCGTTGGCCTGCAGGGCGTAGGTGGAGATGCGGTTGAAGACCTCCATGCTGGAGTTGGCGTGGATGGTCGACAGGGAGCCGTCGTTGCCCTGGGTCATCGCGTTGAGCATGGTGACGATCTCGTCGCCGAGCACCTCGCCGACGATGACGCGGCTGGGGTTCATCCTGAGCGAGCGTCTGACCAGCTCGGCCATGGAGATCTCGCCCTGGCCCTCGGAGTTGGGCAGGCGCTGCTCGAAGGCGACCACGTTGGGGTGGAGCTCGGGGAACTGGTCGAGGCCGAGCTCCAAGGCGCGTTCGACGGTGATGAGGCGCTCGCTGGGCGCGATCTCGTTGGCCAGGGCCCTGAGCAGGGTGGTCTTGCCGGCGTTGGTGGATCCGGCGATCATGAGATTCTTGCGGGCGGCGACGGCCGCGCTCAAGAACCGCCCAATGTCCGGACTTATCGTGCCGTTGCCCACTAGATCGGACATGAAGACCTTGCCGAGGCGGGCACGGCGGATCGAGACGGCCGGCCTGACCGTGACGTCCATGACGGCGCTCAGCCGGGACCCGTCGGGCAGGCGCAGGTCGAGCTGGGGGTTCGCGGTGTCGAACGGCCGGCTCGACAGCCCCGAGTACGCCGCCAGGATCTGGATCAGCTCGATCAGCTCGTCGTCGGAATCGGCGACCGGGTCCTGCATGACCTCCTGGCCGTCGGCGTAGCTCACGAAGACCTTGTCGCAGCCGTTGATGTCGATGTTCTCGACCTCGGTGTCGTCGAGCAGCGGCTGGAGGCGGCCCACGCCGAACAGCGCGGCGTGGATCCCGGCCGCGAGCGCCTCCTCCTCCTCGACCGTGGGCGGGGTACGGCCGAGGCCGATCTCGCTGCGGGCGTGGTCCTCCAGCACCTGGGAGATCAGCGCCCTGGCGAACTGGCGCTCGTCCTCCCCCGTCATCGCGGGCAGGCCGTTGGCCTGGTCGAGGCGGCGCTGGTGGGCCAGGCGGTCGCCGACGTCCTGGCGGAAGCGCTTGACGAGCGAGTGGTCGATCATCGGTGACTCACCAGCCTCGCCGCCAGGTCTCGCGCCGTACGGATGAGGAGCGAGCGGTCCAGGCGTCCGCCCCACTGGCCGCGCAGGAGCTCGGCGCCCTTGATGTCGCACGCGAGCCCGTGCACGAACTGGACGCTCGGGCCGACGATCCTGCGTACATCGTCGATCGAGGCGCGGTAGTTGCGCGGGTCGGCGATCACGACGACGCCGTGCGCCTTGGTGATCTGGAGGCGTTCGCGAAGGTGGGCGACGTGGTCGAGGGTCGCCCTGGTGAGCAGCACGACCTGCTCGGCCTCCGCGATCAGGTCACCGAGCTGCGGGTGCGCGCCGAGCCGGCCGCAGTCGGCGATCACGTCCGCGTTCGGGATCGCGGCCAGCGCCCTGCCCAGCGGGCCCCACATCCACGTGAGCCCGGCGGCCTGCTCGCCGTGGGTGAGCCCGGCCAGCACGTCGAGCCCGCCGATGATCTTCTGCGTGTGCTGGTGGATCTGCGCGGGCTCCAGGCCGCGCCGGGCCGTGGCGCCGAGGGTGAGCAGGCCCTTGCCCGGGTTGAGCACGCCCCCGCCGGGGGCGGGCAGCCGGTAGGCCAGGTCGCCGCCCGCCGGGTCGCATTCGGCCAGCAGCACGGGCCGCGGCCAGACCGCGGCCAGGGCCGTCGCCGCGGTGGTCACGCCCGGCGCGCCCTTGTCGGCGGCCAGTACGATCAGCGCCACGTCAGCGTGCCCCCGGAAGCTCGGCCACCGCGATTTCTCCGCTGGAGGCGAAGGCCACTATTTCCGGCGAGGCCGACGAATCCACGATCACCGTGATCTGGCCGGAATTTCCCGTTCTGGAGCCGCTGCCCACGGCGAACACGAGCGCACTCTCCGCGAGCACGCGGCTTTGCCCCTGGCTCGACCGGGTCGGTACGAATATCACCTGTACGCGGTCCCCCTTTTCCACGCCTGCGGGCATTTGGCCCGCCTTGAGCGAGAGTCCGACGGTGGCCTTTCCCGGACCCAGTTCTTTGCTGGCCGCCACGCCCATCTCACTCGTCAGGAGCGTGCCGGGGAGGATGGTGACGGCCGCGAAGCTGCTGAGCACCCGCCCGCGCTGGGACCAGCTCACGTATTCGATGCCGGCGCCGGCGATCTTGACCTCTTCCAGCACGTCCTCGGTGAACTTCTGACCCGCGCCGACCTGCTGGGTGATGCGGATGGCGGAGACGCGGTCGCCGCTGCGCAGCACGAGCAGGGTCGTGGCCAGGGCGCCGCCGAGTATGAGCAGGACCGCGAGCGCGGCGAGGGCCGGCTTGCGCTCTCGGGGTGGCACGGGGAGTTTGCGCGAGGCCGGGCCGGACAACCCCGCCGCCGCGTTGGCGGCAGGCTTTTCACTGGTCCTCATGGGTGGGGGGCTCCCATTGTGAATTGGGGAATTCCCGCCATTATGTGCGGTTGATCGGGGCGGCGGTGGCGGAATGCGAGGACCCATGCTCGTTTCGCAGGTGGCAGGATGTCAACTGGAAATAATCGATGCTTATTGTTTCTACCAAGTTGACGGAACCCGCCTTTTCCGGCTAGTCGCCACTTTATTCACATGAGTCACTCTAATTACGATCTTGTGGTCATTTATGCCACCAAATCCCTCCAGCCTGGTCCGGGGCGTGCGCCGGGTTGTCCACAGGCAGCCGGAGCCCCAACCCTCCGTCGTCCACAGCGGCGGCTTGCCATGCCATTGCCGTCATCCCACGGGCCTAGCCTCGCTTCGGGCGCTACCTTGGGCGGCCCGAGGTCGAGCTAGGAGACTGCACCATGCGGATCATGCTCACCGTGCTCGGCGGGCAGGGCAGCCGTGACGTCGTGATCGACGGTGACGACGGCGCCACAGTGGCGGCGGTGGGCGAGGCGCTCAGCGATCGCGGGCCGTTGGCCAAGGTCGTCCGGCTGCCCAGGGCACGTGCGCCCTACGGTCTGTCGGCCGCCGACGTGCCCTTCGACGAGCCGCCCGCGCCCCGCGTGCCCCGTCCGCGCAGGCCCGAACGCACCGGCATGGGGCAGGGCCCCGCTGACGACCCCACCGGCCGCAACGGCACTTTCAGCCCCCGGCCCGGAGCCGGGCCCCGCGAGGGCAATGGCGGCGGTCCCGGCGGCCGTCACGGCAGGTCCGTCGGCGGGTCTGGTGGCGGGTCTGGTGGCGGGCTTCGGAGGGATCTCGCGGGGATGCTGTGGCGTAACGGGCGGCCGCTCGATCCGCGGGCCCGCGCCGCGACCGTGCTGCGCGACGGCGACATCGTCACGCTCGACCCCCAGCTCGCCCGCGCCACCCTCATAGAGGAGCCGGGCGGGGTGGCGGAGGTGCGGGTGG
>NZ_VCKX01000557.1 GCF_005889725.1 Nonomuraea zeae | reverse complement strand
GGTCGCCGATGGGCGGGGGCTGGACTGCCCGGTCCCGCCGGGCGAGGTCGTCCCGTTCGAGGAGCCGCCGGTCGGGGTGGGGGTGACCGTGGCCGTGACGGTGGCCGTCGCGGTGGCGGTCACCGTCGCGGTCGTCGTCACCGTGACCGTCACCGTGGGCTGGGGCTGCGGCTCCGTGGGCCCGGAGGTAGGCGTGCCGGTGGGGTGCGGTGAGGAGGCCGGTGTCGCGGCCCCGTCCTTGGCGGGAGGCGCCGTCGGCCCGAAGGCGCCGTTCGCCGCACTGCCGCCGCCGGTCCCCGTGCCCGTCCCCGTGCCTGTGCCCGTATCTGTGCTCGTGGTCGGTGTGCCGCCGTTGTTCACGGTGTTGTTCACGGCGTGGTTAACGGCGTTGTTCACGGGGCTTCCGTCCACCGCGCCGCCGGTCGCCGTCGCGGCGGGGCCGCCACCCGTTGCGGACGTCGGGGCGCCGGTCGCCCGGGTCGTCGGCGTCGTCCCGCTCCCGGGGCTCGCCGCGCCGGAAGGCGCCGCGCTGCCCCCGGGGTTCGCGGTGCCCGCCGGGGTGGTGGCGCCCGGCGTGGCGTCGCCGGCCGGCGTGCAGGTGGCGGGCGTCCCGCTCCCCGTGGTGGGCGTGGACGACGACGCCTCCTCCAGCGCCTCCTCGGCGGCGGCCAGGTCGGCCTTCGCCGCCGTGTACGCCTCCCGCGCCCCCCGGCTGTCGATCCTGGCCAGGACCTGCCCCTTCTTCACCTTGGCCCCGACCTTGACGTAGACCTTCGTCAGCGTCCCCGACGACCCGAAGGCCAGATCCCTGCGCGAGCCGTCCAACGTGCTGCCCGCCGCGCTCACCGAGGCCGTGATCTGCCCGCGCTGCGCGGAGGCGAGCCTGACCTGAACGGTGGCGGGGGTGTCGTCGCGGAGTGCCAGCGCCAGGCCGGACCCGGCGACCAGCACGGCCAGGGCGAGGCCGCCCAGCGCGATAGTCGGTCTCATGAGCGCCCATCCTGGCCGACCAGGTTCGCGCCAGGCTGCGAGGAGCCTAAGAGTTACCTGTGTGACTCAGCGGGCCCGCGGGTTGTCAGCGAACGTTCAGCTAGCTCGCGGCTGCGGCGCAGCCTTGTGTGCAAGGGTCACCCGCTGTGAAGGTGTCGACAAGGCGCAGAGCGCTGATGACCAACGGAGCGCTGGCGGTGCTCCTGCTGGGCGGTGTCGTGTTCGCCTATACCCAGCTCGGCACGGGCCAAGCGTCGAGTGAGACGACCGTGCGGACGGTGAGCGCGAGCCGCGGGTCCGTGACCGCCTCGGTGTCCGCGTCGGGCGCGGTGGCGAGCTCCCGGTCCCGCGCGCTCTCGTTCGGTACGAGCGGCACGGTCGAGAAGATCTACGTCAAGGCCGGGGACAAGGTCGCCAAGGGTGACCTGCTGGCCAGGCTCGACGACTCGGCCGCCCAGGAGAGCCTCTCGGCGGCCAAGGCCACGTACCAGAGCGCCATCGACGACGGGACCGATACGGCCCAGCTCTATGCCGCCTACATCAAGGCGCGCAACTCGTACAGGGAGGCGCAGCGCACGGTCGCGGCCACCGTGCTGAAGGCCCCGTTCAAGGGGACGATCACCGCGGTGAACGGCTCCGTGGGCGGCACCAGCTCAGGGTCCGGCACCAGCTCGGGCTCGGGCACCAGCTCCGGGTCCGGCGGCGCGTCGGGCGCGGCCTCCGGCTCGAGCGGCTCGACCGGCTCGACCGGCTCCAGCGGCTTCGTCGAGCTGGCCGACGTCGGCAAGCTGCAGCTCGTCGGTACCTTCACCGAGTCGGACGTCGGCAAGCTGAAGCAGAACCAGGAGGCCACGATCACGTTCGACGCGCTGCCGGGGGTGACCGCCACCGGCAAGGTCACCCAGATCGAGCCGGTCGCGTCCACCAGTAACAACGTCGTGCAGTACCCGGTCACGGTCACGTTCACGAAGGTCCCGAGCCAGGTGCGGCTGGGCCAGACGGCCACGGTCGAGGTTGTCGTCGGCCAGGCCGAGAACGTCGTCACCGTGCCGTCCTCGGCGATCTCCACCAGCGGCGGCCAGACCTCGGTCACCGTGCTCAAGGACGGCCGGCAGAGCAGGACCCCGGTCGAGGTGGGAGTCCAGGGCACCGCGCTGACCGAGATCAAGTCGGGGGTGTCGGAGGGCGACCAGATCGTGCCGCCGGCCACCACGACCGGCACCACCGGCGGCAACCAGCGGCAGTTCGGCGGCGGCGGCGGGTTCCCCGGCGGCGGTGGCGTGCCCGGTGGCGGCGGCATGCCGGGAGGCGGCCGATGAGCGCGCCCAAGGAAGCGAGCACCTCGAAGGAGGGCGGCACCGCGAGGCCGGTCAACGGCCGCGAGCCGGGCGAGCCGGCCACCGCGCCCGTCCTGCGCGTGCAGGACCTCGTCAAGGAGTACGGCGACGGCGACGCCAAGGTCCGCGCCCTGCGCGGCATCAGCCTGGACGTCGAGCGCGGGGACTACCTGGCCATCATGGGCGCCTCCGGCTCCGGCAAGTCCACCCTGATGAACATCCTCGGCTGCCTCGACATCCCCACCTCCGGGACGTACCTCATCGACGGCGCCGACGTGGGCCGGCTCGACGAGCACCAGCTCGCCGTCCTGCGCAACCGCAGGGTCGGGTTCGTCTTCCAGTCGTTCAACCTGATCCCGCGCATGACCGCGCTGGCCAACGTCGAGCTGCCGCTCGTGTACGGCGGCATCGGCCAGGCGGAGCGGCGCTCACGGGCGCTGGCCGCGCTGGAGCAGGTCGGGCTGACCGACCGCGTGCACCACGAGCCGAACCAGCTGTCCGGCGGACAGCAGCAGCGCGTGGCGGTGGCCAGAGCCCTGGTCACCGCGCCGGCCCTGCTGCTGGCCGACGAGCCGACGGGCAATCTCGACACCGCCTCCACGAAAGACGTCCTGCAGATCATGGACAGGCTCAGCGAGTCGGGCCGCACGATCGTGATCATCACGCACGAGGACGACGTGGCCGCGCACGCCAAGCGGGTGATCAGGCTGGTGGACGGCGAGATCGTGGAGGACCGCCGCCAGGCCCCGGTGGACGGCCCGCCGCCGCGACTGGTGGAGGCGGCCAGATGAACCAGTTCGAGATCCTGCGCTTCGCGCTGCGCGGCCTGCTGGCCAACAAGATGCGCAGCTCGCTGACCACGCTCGGCATCCTCATCGGCGTCGCCGCGGTCATCATGCTGGTCGCCGTCGGCGAGGGCTCCTCGCAGAGCATCCAGAAGAACATCCAGCGGCTCGGCGCCAACACGCTGACCATCTCGCCGTCGTTCTCCGGAGGGGGCGGCGCAGGCGGCG
>NZ_VCKX01000556.1 GCF_005889725.1 Nonomuraea zeae | reverse complement strand
CCCACGCCCACCCCCACGCCCACCGTGACGCCGACCGTGCCGCCGGTGTGCTTCACGGCCAGCAACTACGCCCACACCCAAGCTGGCCGCGCCCACCAGTCGGGCGGCTACGCCTACGCCAACGGCTCGAACCAGGCGATGGGGCTGTGGAACACGTTCGTCACCACCACCCTGAAGCAGACCGGCCCGAACCACTACGTGGTCGCCACGACGAGCTGCTGACGAGCTCCCGGGCGCACTGCTGATCAGCTACGGAACGCGTAGTGCGCCCGGGGTAAGCTGGTGCGCATGGTCGAATCCGTCTCGGAGAGCGGTGCCGACATCGCGTGCGACGTGCAGTTCATGGACGTGTTCAAGGTGCTCGGCAAGCGGTGGAACGGCATGATCATCGTTGCCCTGCTCCAGCGGCCCGCGCGCTTCAGCGAGCTGGCCAAGATGATCGACGGGATCACCGACGGCATCCTCACCGACCGCCTGCGCGAGCTGATGGCCGCCAAGCTCGTGGAGCGCCAGCTCGCCGAGGGCCCGTCCACGGCGGTCCTCTACCGGCTCACGCCCGTCGGCGAAGACCTGCGCGAGGCGTTCCGCGAGCTGCACGCCTGGGCCGGCCGCAACAACATCGGCGAGCTGTGCAACCCGTGAGCCGCCGCCGGTGACCCCGGATCCTGCCGGGGCCGCCGCCGGCGGCGGAAACCGGGGGACCTACTTGCGGGCCAGGTCGATGAGCTCGGCGTAGAGCGCGAGCCCATCGTCGATCCCGAGGTCGCGCCCCTGCGCGTCCTGGGCGTTGGTGGAGAACAGCACCTGGTCGACGCCGGTCCCTTCGAGCGCGGCCAGGTCGCCGGCGATCTCGCGCGGCGAGCCGCCGAGGTACGGCCGCCCGTCGCCCAGCGGCCCGGTGGTGAGCGGCACGTTGGCGCGGGCGACCACGGTCACCGACTCCGGGTCACGCCCGAGCTCCTCCACGGCCGAGCGGAACGCCTTGGTCAGGTCTAGCAGCATCTCGCGGGTGACCGCCACCGGGTTGAGCCCGTCGGCGATGCGGGCGGCCCGCCGCACCCCGCCCGGCGTCATGGCGCCGAGCAGGATCGGCACGCTCGGCTGCACCGGCTTGGGGTTGATCTCGGACTCGGCGATCTGGGTGAACTCGCCGTCGTACGCGACGGGGTCCGGCCCCCAGCAGGCCCGCATGGCGGCGACGACCTCGTCCATGCCGGGCCCGATCCGGCTCATCGGCACGCCCGCCGCCTCGAACTCCTGCGGCATCCAGCCCTGGCCGACGCCGGCCACCACCCGGCCGCCGCTGAGCTGGTCGAGGGTGGCGAACCGCTTGGCCAGGACCACGGCAGGGTGCAGCAAGGCGTCGATGATGCTGGTGCCGAGCTTGACGCGGCTCGTGAGCGCGGCCACGTAGCTCAGCGTCTCCAGCGGCTCGTAGGTGAGCCGGTAGACCTCCGGCACGGGCTGGGGCTCACCGCCGCCCATCGAGACAGGGGCGGTCGGCCGCAGCAGCCTCTCGTACGTCCACACCGAGTCGTAGCCGAGCCGCTCCGCTTCCTGCGCGACGCGGGCGATGTTCGCCGGGCCGGCCAGCGGCCCGGACGTGGGCAGAGCAACACCTAGTTTCATGACTCTCAGCCTACTAGAACCTTAGGAGTTCGCTACATAATTTGTAGTGAACTAGGAAAGTCGTAGCTTGACGTTCGCGAGCCGGCGCGGCCGGTTGGTCATGATGCCGTCCACGCCGTACGACATCAGGCGGCGGATGACGGCCGGCTTGTGCGTGGTCCCGGTGTAGACCTTCATGCCCTGCTTGTGCGCCTTCTTGACGTACTCGGCCGTGAGCCCGGCATGGGGAAGGTTGATGCCCTTGACGTAACCGGCGAGCTCGGAGAGCCGGTCGGCGGGCGGCTTGCCGAGGAGCGAGATCGGGATGTGCGGTCGCATGTGGTGGAAGGTCCGCATGGCCCGCCAGTCGAACGCCTGCACGGCCAGCCGCTCGTCGCCCCACTCCGTACGGGCCTCCTGCAGCTCGGCGGCCACCCGCTTGTCGATGTCCGGGCTGCTCGGGGCGTGCTTGACCTCCAGCAGGAGCCCGACCTTGCTGTGGCTCATCGCCTGCAGTCCCTGCGCCAGCGTCGGCACCCCCTCGCCGCGAAACCGCGGGGAGAACCACGAGCCGGCGTCGAGCCGCCGGATCTCCGCGAGGGTGAAGTCGGAGACCCGCCACGGCGACCGCCGGGGGAAGACCTGCTCCACGTTGGTCGTGCGGGCCAGCGTCTGGTCGTGCATCAGGATGAGCTGGTGGTCCTTGGTCTGCTGGATGTCGAACTCGCACACGTCCGCCCCCTGCGCCATGGCCAGGGCGCAGGCCGCGATGGTGTTCTCCGGCGCGAGCGCGGAGCCGCCCCGGTGCGCGATGTTGTCGACCTCTCGCGACGAGGTGAAGGCGGCCGCCGTGACGGCGGCCGGAGCTGCTAGGGCTATCACGTTCCCTCCCTCGGACTGCCTTGTAGCGAGTTGAGGTGAAAGTGCCCACTAATTCAGGAAAAAGACGTTCTGGTACGGCGTGCCGCGCTTGCCGGGACGAACTCTTTGCCGGTGCGGAGGGGCGGCTTGGGGATGGCGGCCCGCAGGTCTCCCCTGGTAGGACGCGTGCCCGCCGGTGAGTAATTCGTAATTTATCAGGCTGTGATGGGAAATTTATTTCTCTATGTTATGATGTCCAATAATAGTGGGAAATGTGGCTAATGTCGGCGTTCCTAAGTATTCAGGAAGGAACGCCCGCCCATGCAGCAAGCGCAGCCCAGCCAGACCGCGCTCATGGCCGCCGCCGCCCGCGCGGCCCACCTCGTCGTCGATCGCGAGCCCGTCATCTTCCGCGACACCATCGCCGCGCCCCTGCTCGGCGAGCGGGCCGACGAGCTGATCGGCTACCACCGGGCGTACGGCGACCACCTCGTCCTGGCCGGCACGCGCGCCCAGGTGACCGCCCGCAGCCACTACGCCGAGCGCCGCCTCGCCGAGCGGGCCCGGACCGGCCTCGACCAGTACGTGGTGCTCGGAGCGGGGCTGGACACCTTCGCCTACCGCGCCGAGGCGGCCGGCGGCGCGATGCGGGTGTTCGAGGTGGACCATCCCGACACGCAGGAGTGGAAGCGCGGCCTGCTCGCCGCGGCCGGCATCGCGCCGCCGGCCGCGCTGGCCTTCGCACCGGTGGACTTCGAGTCGGACGACCTGCTGGACGCCTTGCTCGCCGCCGGCTTCGACCCCGGCAGGCCCGCGCTGGTGAGCTGGCTCGGCGTCGCGATGTACCTCACGCCGGAGGCCGTCGCCGCCACGCTCGCCGTCGCCGGGCGGCTCGCCGCGGGCAGCGAGCTGATCATGGAG
>NZ_VCKX01000555.1 GCF_005889725.1 Nonomuraea zeae | reverse complement strand
GGCCCGGGGGCATGAGGTCACGACGTTCAACAGGGGGCGGAGCGGGCCGGACCTGCCCGGGGTCGAGGCCGTACGCGGCGACCGGGAGGTCGGCGCCGACCTTGCGCGGCTGACCGAGGGCCGGTCGTGGGACATCGTGGTCGACACCTCCGGCTTCGTGCCGAAGGTCGTGGGCGAGTCCGTTCGGGCGCTGTCGGGGCACGCGGCCACGTACACCTTCGTGTCGAGCATCTCCGCCATCGACGGCTTCCCGGCCCAGCCGGCCGAGGAGGGCGCCCCCAGCTGGCCCTGCGAGCCCGACGCGGGGCCTGACGACGGCGGCTACGGCGTGCTGAAGGCGGGTTGTGAGCGGGCGGTCGAGCGGGGCTTCGACGGCAACACGCTGATCATCCAGCCGGGCCTGATCCTCGGACCTCACGAAGACGTCGCCAGGCTGCCGTGGTGGCTGACCAGGATCTCCCGTGGCGGGCAGGTCCTCGCGCCCGGTGACCCGGACGCGCCGATGCAGCTCGTGGACGCGCGCGACGTGGCGATCTTCTCGCTCGACCAGGCCGAGCGCGGCACGGCGGGGCGGTTCATGGTGACGGGGCCCGCGGGCAACGCCACCTATGGCGAGTGGCTCGGGCTCTGCAAGGAGGTGACCGGGTCCGACGCGGAGTTCGTGTGGGTGGACAGCGACTTCCTCGTGGCGCAGGGGGCCGGGACGTTCGTCGAGCTGCCGCTGTGGGGCGGACCGCCGTCGGCAGTGACGGAGAACTTCTGGAGCGTCCCCACGGGCGCGGCCGAGGCGGCCGGGCTGCGTACCCGGCCGGTGGCCGAGACCGTGCGCGACACGTGGGCCTGGCTGCGCGAGATCCCGGAGGAGCAGCGCCGCTTCGGCACCAAGACCACGCACGGGATGGCCCAGGAGAAGGAGGCCGCCATCCTGTCCGCCTGGGCGGCTCGTTCTGCGTAATCCTCCGCAGACCGGGCGGCGCGGGCAGGGTTAGTGTCGGCGGTGCCAGCGAGGTTCTCCAGGTGCCCACGGCGCTCCTCGCGACGCCGGTCTCGACTCCCAGGGGCCGGAGGGGCGGAGGCGCCTCGCTGTTCACGCTACGCCCTGAGATGGGCCGCCGATGGTAGCGGGACAGCGGGATCATCGCCTCCGTCCCTCACCTTCGAGCCGTGCTAACACCACAGAAACAGCTGTGGCGGAATCCTGCCCGACATGAGTTTTCGGGCTTTGCATTCCCTGTCGTCTGACCCGTCCGCATTCGCGTAGGCCGGTCGTGCCGGCGAATCCCGGGCCGCCGGAGCACCGCCGGTCCTTCCGGGCTGCTCTCGTGGCCGCGATCGCGCCGCTGGTGGTGCTCACCTCCAGCGGCGTCCCGCCCGTACCCGTGCCCGTCGACCCCAGCCCCGTGGCCGCGGCCTGGCCCCCGTCGCCACCGCCATCGCCCTCATTGGCGTCTCCGCGGAAGACGAACCTCCCGCGCCCCTCATATCGCAAGCCGCTGACCCGTGCGCTGAGCCGCTACCTGGACGACGTGCCCGGCCAGCTCGCTGTGGCGATCCGCGACCTTTCGACCGGCCGGTCCTTCTCCTACAACCGCGGGCTCAGGACGGCCACGGCGAGCATCGTCAAGGTGAACATCGTGGTCGCGCTCCTGCTCCAGGCCCAGCGCCGGCACCGCCGCCTGACGGGCTGGGAGCGGCGCGCGGCCGCGCGGGCCATCAAGGTCAGCGACAACGCCGCCGCGTCCGCGCTGTGGGCGGCGATCGGCGGGGCCTTCGGTCTGGCCGCCGCCAACAGCAAGCTCGGCCTGCGCAGCACCCGTCCCGGCCCTGGAGGCGCGTGGGGCTCTACCACGACCAGCGCCGCCGACCAGCTCCGCCTGCTGACCGCCCTCACCTCCGCCGACAGCCCGCTCTCCGCTCAGCACCGCCGTTACGTGCTGCGCCTCATGGGGGACGTCGCGCCGGAGCAGTCGTGGGGAGTCAGCGCGGCCGGGCGCAAGGGGGCGGACGTGGCACTCAAGAACGGCTGGCTGCCCAGGGAGCGGGACGGGGGCCGCTGGACGGTCAACAGCATCGGGCGGGTACGGGATCGCGGCCACACGTACCTGATCGCCGTCATCTCGCGGCGGCACGGGTCGATGGGGGCGGGGGTCAAGGCGGTCGAGCACGTCAGCGCCCTCATGGCGGAGGCGCTCTCCGGGGCCGCGTCCAAGGCGGCGGCGAAACGGTGAGCACACCTACCGCCCGCACCGGCGGCCGGAGCCGTGGCGAGCGGATGGGTGACGAGTCGGCCTGTAGGCCGGGTCTTGTGCCTGCCCCGCTTTGAACTGGGCTGATGTACTGGACATACCGCTTGACCTGCTGCTGAGATCTCGCCAGTTCTCAGCGTTTCTGAGCAGCTCTCGCGCTGATGTGCCCCCGATGTGCCCTGATAGTTCCGCCATCGACAATTAGGCGTCAGAGGCCCTGCTCTTCAGTCTGACGATTAAGTGTCAATCTCGACCACATCTAGCCGTCCGCAAGCCATCGGCGGCGGCGTAGTGAAGTCTCTTTGGATACAAGTACAGGATCAGACACTTCTATGGCGTCCCGGATTCTCGCCAGCGATGACTTGTTGGACAGGCCGACCTTTTTGAAGGAGATGCGTATCTCCCATTCAGAAGCATCCAAATTTTCGCCTGCGACAGTTAGCTTGATCCGAAACGCCCCCTCCCCCAAATAATCGCGCCCATCATAACGCTGAGGCCACCCAGCCAAACCCATGCCAAGATCCGGCCAAGGAGTGACCAAATTCCTCTTTGCCGCTCGCTTCTTTTCAACATGAGCGACGTCTATTCGACGCTGCATCCCAGCCGGAAGATCAAGTTCTCCCGTCCTGACCTCCGACCATGAGAGTTCCCGAAGGGCAAGTGTGTTCTCAGGTAATACGGATCCCTCCTCAGGCTCCACTTTGGAGACAATCACACGAACTTTTCTTGCCGTCTCTCGCCCTGGCCTGTTAGTAGCTCGGAGTCTTATCCAGACGCTACCCCAAGGGGGGCTCTCGTGAACGGCGATGTCCTCAGACGTTCGATCGAATTCAAGAGTCACTATCGGACGTAGCTTTGCCCGCTGCCATCCGGGGAGGAAAAGTGCTACTACCACCGCCGCGACAGTGCCGACAGCACTGAGCAGGGCCGAAATTGTGTCAATGCTCATTTTTCCTCCGGTTGAGCACACATCGTAGTAGTTGGACTACTGTACACACGCTCAAACGAAGACACATAGGCATAATTAATCTCAGACGTCATCCCGTCTGCCGTCGACCCGTCGCGAGATAGAGCGGGCCGGTGACGGAGGTGCAAGCCCGGCTTGACGCGTGCCGAGCGTGTGCACAGACCTGCACGTCCGCACCCACCCCGCCGTCTTCGCCACCCTCAC
>NZ_VCKX01000554.1 GCF_005889725.1 Nonomuraea zeae | reverse complement strand
GGTCGGGGGCGAGGAGACGGGAGGAATCGTGCACGATGACCGGTCTCACTTCGGCGGGGCGGCGTTCCGTGCGCACCCTTATTCCCGCCCGCGCCATGCCCCAAACGGACCCAACGGAGCTCCGAAAAGGCTCCCCGGCCGCGCCGGCCGGGCCGGCCGGGCCCGCCAGGCAGGCTTCAGGCCGGCCCGCGACGCGGTTCGGGCCGGCCCGCGACGGGCCTCAGGCCGCTTCCAGGCCGGCTCGTGCCGGGAATCAGGCCGCTTCCAGGCCGGCTCGTGCCGGGAATCAGGCCGCTTCAGGCCGGCTCGTGCCGGCAGTCAGGCAGGTCGTGGCGGAGCCTTCAGGTCAGTTCGAGGGCCGTGGCGACGGTCATTCCGGTACGGCCGAGGTCGGCGCGGCGGCCGGCCGCCACCCCGTCGCGGTAGCCGGTGCCGCTCGTCCTGGGCACGCTCATCCGGATGTGCGGATAGTGGGCCGCCACCACCCGCTCCACCTCGGCCCTGCGGTCGGCCAGCACCAGCGCGGTCCCCGTGCCCTCCGAGGCCGCCGCGGACTCCGCGCCCGCCTCCGCCTCGCTCAGCAGGCGGTACACCTCGTCCGTGAACCCCAGCAGCCACGACCGCCGATAGGCCCGCACGGCCGTGGCCGGCTCAGGCGGGCGCACCTTCGCCAGCCCCGACGCCATCTGCAGCAGCAGGGACGTGGCGAGCAGGTCGGCGCGTTCCAGGTCGGCCGCGAAGCCGAACACGTGCACCCGCTGCCCGCCCTCCGCGCCCCGCCCGACGAGGAGGGGACGGCACCGTACGGCCTGGGCCACCAGGCTGACCAGCCGGGCCTTCTCCCTGGCCCAGGGGTTGGGCAGCGTGACGACCCGGTCGCCGGGGGTCTGGCGGGTGCCCGCGGGGGGCAGCGAGTCGATGCCGTGTTTGGCCATCAGCGCCGAGGCGGCCGCCATGAACGTGGCCCGCTCGTGCTCGTTGTCGGTGCGTTCGGCCTTGGCCAGGAGTTTCCTGACGCGTTCGAGCGTGCGCTCCCGCAATCGTGCTCCCCCTACGACTTGGTCAGCACCCGCCCGTCGTCCGCGATGGCCGGGAAGGCGCCCGTGTCGACGATGCCGTGCTGCTGGAACAACGCCTCGATGAGGGCGTGCGCCTGCGGCTCCAGCTTCCACAGGGCACGATACTCGCGTGCCGTGGCCAGCGAGATCCCGATCTCCTGAGCGATGTCCACCGTCCGCGGCACGATGCCCTTGGCGATCTGCCGGTCCCAGAAGACGCGGGCGGCCCGCATGAGCGCCGCGCGCTGGGCGGTGTCGACGACCTGCGGGGTGGTGTCGAGCACCTCGAAGTCCTCGTCCTCGTCGTCGACGAGCTCGGCCAGCGCGGGCGGCAGCGCGGGGCGCGCCGGGACCGGGTGGTGGTCCGCATGGGGCTCCCACGGCACCCGCGGGTCGGCGTCGATGAGCGCCGAGGTGTTGTAGAGGGCGGCGATCTGGGCCAGCAGCGCCTCCTGGCGGGACTGGTCCACGGCCAGGCCGGTGTGCTCGACGGCCTGGTCCATGGCCTTGTCGAGCTTGGACAGGGCCGCGCGCATCTTCCGCTCCGACGCGCCGCCCTCGCGCAGCGCCTTGGCCCGCTTGGCGGCCAGGGCCACCCTGGTCAGCCTGCGGTGCGCGTCGACCTCGCTCGCCGTACGGTCGCTGACCTCGGCCAGCCCCATCCTGACCAGCAGCCGCTCGGGAGTCAGCCGCCAGTTGATGCGGCCGGTGCCGCGGATGCGGTGGCGCTCGATGGCCATGCCGCGCTCCCACAGCCAGGCGGCCACCAGCGGGGCGGCCAGCCTGAACAGCGCTTCGGGCAGGCTGCGCGCGTCCATGCTGGACAGCACGGCGGTCAGGCAGGTCAGGGCCCACACGGCGATGCCGTCGATGCCGGCGGAGAAGTTCTCGCGCATGTTGCGGCGGGCGCGTACGGCCGAGGTGATGATCGCGACCTCGATGAACGCGAACAGCAGCAACCGGAGCGGTCCATCGAGGCCTAGCACGTCCCCGGAGAAACGCCACATGCCCTGGGCGGACACGCCCGTGGCGATGGACGCGGCCACGACGGTCAGCACGTCCTCGATGGGGCGCGGGGCGACGTACCGCGCGAACAACCAGGACAAGGCGCGCCAGGCGACCCTGAGCACCAGAAAGGCCAGCACCAGGCCCGCTAAGGCCAGTAGCGCGATGACAGCGGTGGCGAACGGCTTCTCCGCGACGAAGGCTGCGATTTCCTCAAATGTCGGCATCAGTCACTATCCGTGAGGCTCAAACTCCGGCTCTATGCGACGAGATCATCGCAGAATGTCGCCATCTTGTACGCCAAACGGCGGCTGCTGCCCCATTTTGCCCCCGTATCCCACTGGTTACTGCACTGCGACGATCTCCTGACAGAGGGTTGTTGTATCAGGCGCGGGCGAGCGGCCTCTGCGGGTGACGAGGGGTTCATTCCAGGGAGGGGCTATGAAGATCTTCGGACGGGAGCCGGCACTCATCCTCGGCCTGCTGAGCGCGGGCGTGCAGATGGTGACGGCGCTCTTCCTGCCGCTCACCATGACCCAGGTGGCCGCGATCAACTCGATCGCGGCGGCGGGGCTGGGCGTGTGGACGGCGTTCGCGACCAGGAACCGGGACGGCGGCACGTCCATCAAGCCCGCCGTGCTGGGCTTCACGCAGGCGGCCATCACGCTGGGGCTGGTGTTCGGGGTGTCGCTGACGGATCAGCAGACGGCGGCCATCATGGCGTTCGTGGCGCTGGTGGGCGCGCTCTTCGTCCGCCAGGTCTCGACCCCGGCCGGTACGCCCGGCGCGGTCCCGGACGGCTCGGCCGCCGGGAGCCCGGTCCCGGCCGGCTCGCTGCCGGGCAACTCGTTCACGCCGGCCACGGGCGGCGGCGTCTCGGGCGGCGCGATCCCGGATCCGCCTCCTGCGGACGCGGCCGGCTGACCCGAACGGCCCCGGCTCGGGACTGGGGGCTGAAGCCGCGGGCACCGAGAACGGACTCATCCCTCGTGCGGTTCTGGCCGGGTGGAGCGGGCGGGCGCACAATGGGAGCGTGAGCAAGCGATCGCGCAGACGCCGTGCTCTGACCAGTGGCGCCCCCACCTGGATGCCCGGCTACGGTCCCGGCGAGCCGCACTGGGGCGAAGGTGGCGACTTCCCGTTCGACGATCCGAGCAGAGGCGAGGGCGGGGTACGCGAGCCGCGCAGGCCCAAACCCGCGCCGCCCTCCCTGAGCGCCGAGGCGCCGCCACCCGAGCCGTTCGTGATCGCCCGCGACCGGACCGAGCCGCCGCCCGACACCGTGACCAGGACGCTGGCCGGCAGGTGACGCGCGCCTTGTCGGTAGGCGGACATGAGTGGTAGCCGGACATGGGTGGCAGCAAGACAGGGTCCGGACGGCGGGGTCCCATCGGCTCGACCCCGGGCGGCAAGGCTCCGGGCAGCAGAGTCCCGGGTGGGTGGG
>NZ_VCKX01000553.1 GCF_005889725.1 Nonomuraea zeae | reverse complement strand
CCCTCCTCCCTTCCACCCGGGCGGGATGCCCTGACGGCACTACTCCTCCCCCTCCTCCCGGTCGCCGGCCGGGAGACGCTCGACGGTGAAGCCGGTGAACCCGTAGATCACGCTGAGCAGCGGGCTGGCGATGTTGAAGAAGCAGAAGGGCAGGTAGGCCAGGGTCGGCACGCCCAGCACCGCGCCCATGAACGCGCCGCAGGAGTTCCACGGCACCAGCGGGGAGGTGACCGTGCCGCTGTCGGCGGTCAGCCGTGACAGGTTCGTCGGCGCCAGGCCGCGCCGGGCGAACTCGGCCCGGAACACCCGCGCGGGCAGCACCAGCGCGATGTACTGGTCACCGGCGATGACGTTGAGCCCGAAGGCGCTGGCGAACACCGTCGCGAACAGCCGGCCGGTGCCTTTCGCCGCCCGCACCATCGGGTCGATCAGCCGGTCGAGCAGCCCGAACTCCTCCAGCAGGGTGCCGAACGTGACCGCGCCGATGATCAGCCACAGGGTGGGCAGCATGCTGTCCATCCCGCCCCGCGACAGCAGCCGGTCGACGTCGGCCAGTCCCGAGCTCTTCTCGAACCCGTTCGCCATCGCCCGCCAGACCGCCTTGATCCCGGCCACGACCGAGTTCAGACCGGGCTCGCCGACGAACGCGCGGATCACCGGCGGCTGGGTGAAGATCCCCAGAATCCCGGCGAAGATCGCCGCCGCCATCAGCGCCAGCGTCGCCGGCACCTTGCGCGCCGACAGCACGACCAGCAACACCAGCGGCAGCAGGTTCAGCGGGGTGATCCAGTAGATGTCGCCGAGCGCGGTCAGCTCGCTGCCGGTGTCGCCCAGGTCCGTCGCGGCCGGCCCCCACACCCAGCCGATCAGCAGGAACAGCACGAAGGCGATCACGAACGCCGGCAGCGACGTCCAGGCCTGCCGCTTGATGTGCTCGTAGACGTTCACCCGCACCATCTGAGCGGTCAGCACCGTGGTCTCCGACAGCGGCGACAGCTTGTCGCCCAGGTACGCGCCGGAGATCACCGCCCCGGCGGTGATCGGCGCCGACACCCCCAGCATGGTCGCGATGCCCACCAGCCCGACCCCGACCGTCGCCGCGGTGGTCCACGAGCTGCCGATCGACATCGCCACGACGCCGCAGATCAGCGCGGCGGCCGCGTAGTACCAGCCCGGCGACAGCACCTGGATGCCGTAGTACACCAGGGTCGGGATCGTCCCGGACAGGTTCCAGGTGCCGATCAGCGCGCCCACCGCCAGCAGGATGAAGACCGCGCTGGTGATCGACGACAGCGCCCGCCGGCCGCTGGCCTCGACCTCCTCCCAGCGGTGCCCGTTCTTCAGCACCACCAGCATCGCGACCATCGCGCACAGCACCAGCGCGACCTGGATCGGCCCGTTCAGCGCGTCCAGGCCGAACAGCGCCAGCGACCCGGCGATCAGCACCACCAGCGCGACCAGCACGACCACCAGATCGGCCAGTGACGGCGGGCGCGCCGCCGCCCGGCCCGCGTCCTGCGCTCCGCCGTCTCCCGTGCCGTCGCTCATGGCCCGGCCGGCCGTGATCGCCGTCTCCCGGTACGCCGGCCCGCGCCGCTCCCCCGCTCCGGCGAACCGGCCTCCGGCCACGACCGACACCGCATAGACGACTCCCTGGACTGCCCGGCCCGCACCGCGTGCGGAGCACCGCTTCACGTCCCAGCCGACGTACCCGTCAGCCGCGCCGAGAGCGACCGCAACAGGTCAAGTTCTTGCCATGATCGCCCCGCCAGGACGTGCTCCAGCCCGGGAACCTGCGCGCGACCCCGCCGATCGCTTGTGCATCATGCATAAGTTGTGCATCAACCATATCGTGTGTATTGTGCACCCGGAACTTAACGGTACAAAGGGGGATAAATGGCGCATTCGGCACCTGCCGCGCGCTCGGGTGGCGGCGGGATCGTCAGCGTGCTCGCGGTGGCCGGCATCGTCGGGTCGCTGATGCAGACCCTGGTGGTCCCGCTGATCGGCGAGCTGCCACGGCTGCTGAGCACCAGCGCCGCCAACACCTCCTGGGTGATCACCGTCACGCTGCTGGTGGGTGCGGTCGCCACCCCCGTGGTCGGCAAGCTCGGCGACCTGTACGGCAAGCGCCGCATGATGCTCATCTGCACGATCCCGCTCATCGCCGGCTCGGCGGTGTGCGCGATGGCCGGCTCGCTGATCCCGATGATCGCCGGCCGCGGCCTGCAGGGACTCGGCGTGGGCATGATCCCGCTCGGGGTGAGCGCGCTGCGCGACCTGCTGCCGCCCCAGCGCGTCGGCCCGGCGATCGCGCTGATGAGCTCCTCGATGGGTATCGGCGGCGCGCTGGGCCTGCCGATCTCGGCGGCGGTCGCGGAGTACGCCGACTGGCGGATGCTGTTCTGGGGCTCGACCGCGCTGAGCGTGCTGGTCGCCGTGCTCATCTGGCTGCTGGTGCCCGCCACGCCCGCCGTCGCCAGGGGCCGCCTGGACATCGCCGGGGCGCTCGGCCTGGGCGCGGCCCTGGTCTGCCTGCTGCTGGGCGTGTCCAAGGGCGCCGACTGGGGCTGGGGCAGCGGCACCACGCTCGGCCTGCTCGCCGCCGCGGTGGTGCTCCTGCTGTGCTGGGGCTTGTTCGAGCTGCGCGTCCGCGATCCGCTGGTGGACCTGCGGGTGACCGCCCGGCCTCAGGTGCTGATCACCAACGGCGCGTCCGTCCTGGTCGGCTTCGCCATGTACGCCCAGTCGCTCGTGCTCATGCAGCTCCTGCAACTGCCCGAGGCCACCGGGTACGGCCTGGGCCAGTCGATGCTGGCCGCCGGACTGTGGATGGCCCCGTCCGGCCTGATGATGATGGCCGTCTCCTCACTCGGCGCCCGGCTGTCGGCCGCCCGCGGGCCCAAGACCAGCCTGATCCTCGGCGCGCTCGTCATCGCGCTCGGCTACGGCGCGGCGCTGATCCTGATGGACTGGGCCTGGGGTCTGATGATCGCCGGTTGCATCGGCAGCATGGGCGTCGGCCTGGCCTACGGTGCGATGCCCGCGCTGATCATGGGCGCGGTGCCGCAGGCCGAGACCGCCTCCGCCAACAGCTTCAACACGCTGATGCGCTCCATCGGCACCTCGGTCTGCGCCGCCGTGGTCGGGGTCGTGCTGGCCCAGATGACCACGACGCTGGGCGGGCACATCCTGCCCTCCGAGGCCGGGTTCCGTACCGCGCTGCTGATCGGCTGCGGTGTGGCCCTGGTGGCCGCGCTGGTCACGGTGACCCTGCCCAAGCCCCGCCCATCCGCCGAGCCCGCCGCCGCCGTCCGGCCCGAGCCCGAGCACCTCGGCGCCACCCGGGCCGCCGCGTCCCCGGCGGAGGCCACGCAGCCGTTCGCCCGGGCCCCGCAGCCCATGCCGATCGCGCACCAGGAGCTGGGCCCCTGGGAGAACGCGTTCCGCTCGCACGACGAGCGCCCCGCCCCCGAGGGCACCCTCCGCCACCCGCTCCCGCCGTCGCC
>NZ_VCKX01000552.1 GCF_005889725.1 Nonomuraea zeae | reverse complement strand
ACTCCGGCCCCCACGCCCACCCCGACGCCGTCCGCGCCCGCGGAAGAGGCTCACTGACACAGGCGAAAACCCTTGTTCCGGTACGGCACGCGTACCGGAACAAGGGTTTTCAGTCTTCGGTCGCGTCGAACTTGTAGCCCAGGCCGCGCACCGTCAGGATGCAGCGCGGGTTGGACGGGTCGGACTCGATCTTGGCGCGTAGCCGCTTGACGTGCACGTCGAGGGTCTTGGTGTCGCCCACATAGTCGGCGCCCCAGACGCGGTCGATGAGCTGGCCGCGGGTCAGCACGCGCCCGGCGTTGCGCAGCAGCACCTCCAGCAGCTCGAACTCCTTCAGCGGGAGCTGCACCTGCTCCCCTCGCACGGCGACGACGTGCCTGTCGACGTCCATGCGCACCGGGCCGACGGCCAGGACGGCCGTCTCCAGCTCCTCCACGACGTCGCCCTGGCGGCGCAGCACCGCGCGGATGCGGGCCACGAGCTCGCGCGAGGAGAACGGCTTGGTGACGTAGTCGTCGGCGCCCAGTTCGAGGCCCACCACCTTGTCGATCTCGCTGTCCTTGGCCGTCAGCATGATGACCGGCACCTTCGAGCGCTGCCTCAGCGAGCGGCACACCTCCGTGCCGGGCAGACCCGGCAGCATCAGGTCGAGCAGCACCAGATCGGCGCCATTACGGTCGAAGGTGTCGAGCGCTTCGGGTCCGGTCGTCGCGACCGACACCTCGAAACCCTCCTTGCGCAGCATGTAGGACAGAGCGTCGGAGAAGGACTCCTCGTCCTCCACGACCAGTACTCGGGTCATTTGGCGGCCTCCAGGGGAATCGAGGGTGGTACTGCCACCGCCGTGCCGCCGAAGGCGGGCAGGCGGAGCGTGAAGGTGGAGCCGGACCCTTCCTTGCTCCAAACGGACACCTCGCCCGCGTGCGCGGCGGCGACGTGCTTGACGATGGCCAGGCCGAGCCCGGTCCCGCCGGTCGCACGCGACCTGGCCGCGTCCACGCGGAAGAAGCGTTCGAAGATGCGCTCCAGCGACTCCTCGGGGATCCCGATCCCCTGGTCGCTGACGCTGATCTCGACGGAGTCGCCCGCGGGCCGCACGCTGACGACGACCCTCGTGTGCTCGGGACTGTAGGCGACGGCGTTGTCGATCAGGTTGCGCAGCGCGGTGACGAGCAACTCGTCGTCGCCCCAGATCCGCAGACCCTCGGTGCCGCCGAAGACGAGCGTGATGTCCTTGGCGGCGGCCTTGGTGTTGCAGTGGTCGATGGCGTCGTGAATGGCCTCGTCGATCGTGACCTGCCCGGGGGTGGGGATGGGCTCGGCGCCCTGGATCCTGCTGAGCGTTATCAGGTCTTGGACGAGGTACGTGAGCCGGGCGGCCTCGTGCTGCATGCGCCCGGCGAAGCGGGTGACGGCCTCGGGATCGTCCGCGGCGTCCTGGATGGTCTCGGCCAGCAGGCTGAGCGCGCCCACCGGGGTCTTCAGCTCGTGGCTGACGTTCGCGACGAAGTCACGGCGCACCGCCTCGACCCTGCGGCGTTCGGTCTGGTCCTCGGCGAGGACCAGCACCTGGCCGAAGGAGCCGAGCGGGGCGACGCGGACGGCGAAGTTCGTGGTCTCCTGGCCGAACTTGTGCCCCGCGACGTCGATCTCGCTCTCGCGGATCTCGCCGTCGCGGCGTACCTGCCGGGCCAGCGCCAGCAGCTCGGCGGCCATCAGCCGATCACCCTTGACCAGCCCGAACGCCCGCGCGGCCGAGCTGGCTCGCAGCACCTTGTCGTGCGCGTCGAGCACCACGGCGGACGAGGGCAGCACGGCCAGGACGGATGCCACACCCTGTGGCAGCGCGGCTCCGGTCTCGACGCCTTCGACCGCATCGGTCCTGCTCGGGGCCTCGATCTGGTTGCGGTAGAAGAGGACCGCCAGGGCGCCGACAACGAACCCGGCCAGGGCCGCGAAGCTCATGGCCATCTCACTCATGACTCCGATGGTAGGTGGCGTCTCCCCAGGACAGACCCTCTCATCAGGGGATGAACGCCCCTTTCCTGGAAAGTTCATCTGGCTGTAGGGGTTCGTTCATCGACCGGCACGTACGGTGACGACATGCGCGACGCGTACCATGAAGAACTTGATTCGCTGACTGGCAAGCTGGTGGAAATGACCAGGCTTGTCCGCTCGGCCATTTCCCGTGCCACCACGGCCCTCCTCGACGCCGACCTCCAGCTCGCAGAGAGTGTCATTTCCCGGGACGCGGAAGTGAACGCCACCTTTGCCGACATCGAGTCCTCGATCTTCGAGCTGATGGCCAGGCAGCAACCGGTCGCGGTGGACCTGCGGATGGTCATCACGGCGCTGCGCATGGGCACCGACCTCGAACGCATGGGTGACCTCGCCGTCCATGTCGCCAAGGTGGCCCGGCTGCGGCACCCCGACTCGGCGATCCCGCCGGAGACGCGCTCCACGATCGTCGAGATGGGGCAGATCGCGGAGAACCTGGTCACGAAGGCCGGGAGTTGCGTGGCCTCGCGGGACGTGGAGTCGGCCCTGGAACTGGAGCAGGACGACGACGCGATGGACCGGCTGCACCGGCGGCTGTTCAGGAACATCCTGGCCAAGGATTGGGCGCATGGGGTGGAGCCGGCGATCGACATCACGTTGATCGGGCGGTATTACGAGCGGTATGCCGATCATGCGGTTCGGGTGGCGGGAGATGTCGTCTACCTGGTGACAGGAGCCCGGCCCAGCTGACCGGCCGTCCGGCCGCGAAAACGCCCCCGCGAACGAGGCAGGTCGTCGCGGGGGCGTCACGCGTGCGCAGGTTTCACCGGCCCGCGATTCTTGCGATCATTCCCTGCGACGGGGCTGAAGGGTCAGCTCCGTTTGGAATGATTGGTGCGGTCCCTTGCACGAGGGGCCGATTTAGGGCTGTGTTGAATATGAGCCGTTTACCCGCGAAGGAAGGACGGCATCGAATGACAGGCGAGCCAGCCACGACGACGGGGCGCTGCTATGCGTGCAAAAGCACGTTCAGCTTCGATCCGCAGAAGGTCGAGACGATGCTGGTCGATCCCGAGACGAACCGTCCGCCCGGGATCACGGCTCTGGGCACCTTGCGTCCGGCCCTGCCGGATGCCGTGGCCAGGTCCATCGATGAGCCGATCTGCCCTGAATGCATAGAGAAGGCCAGGCGGATCACCAAAACCCTCAACCTGCAGCAGCAGTGGGACGGCGAACCGCCTACCAGCAACTGACCGCGCTTCGGCGGTCTCCCCCCTGGCCGGGCACCTCGGCGCCGGGCCCTTCAGCGTCGAGCGCTTCAGTCCCGGTCGGTGCCGGTCACGCCGGTCAGCCACCGGTTGAAGAGCGCCGGGTTCTGCCGGGCGTCCCAGCGTCCGAGCAGCGAGCGGTCCGGCACCCGGATGTCGGCCACGACCAGGCCCGGCCGCCCCGGATGGCCCTCGGCGACCACCCCGCCGTCCGGGCCGACGATCCGGCTCGCTCCCCCTCCC
>NZ_VCKX01000551.1 GCF_005889725.1 Nonomuraea zeae | reverse complement strand
GCCCACCGGCCGCCCGCCGACCTCCGTGCCGCCCACCAAGGTCGTGTACGGCTTGGTGCCGCCGAGATTGTCCGGTCCCTCGACCACGCACACCGACCACGGCGCCTTGACCAGCTTCTCCTTGACCGGCAGGGAGTCGGGCGCGCCGGAGATCCCGATGAGCGGCCCGCGCGTGAGCTCGGCCAGGGAGGCGGCCGCCACGTTCCGGGTCTTGATCTCGCCGCCGCCGAGCACCAGGCGGGCCGAGACGTAGTTCGCCACCGGGAGCAGCCGCTGCTGCTGCTGGTTGTAGACGAACTTGGCCCCGCTCTCCTCCTCGACCAGCAACTGCCCGGGGTCGGTCAGCTTGGTGGCGTTGCCTGGGCTGACCAGCCCCCAGATGCCGAACACCGCCATCACCAGGATCCCGATCAGGATCCCGCCGAACGTGGCCACGTTCTGCCGTCGCATCGGTGACTCGGCCACATCCGGCTCGGCCTGCAGGAGCGCCATCCCGAGCCGCTGCTGCATCAAGCGGTGCGCCTGATAGAGGTCCTTCTTGGTCTGCACAGCGCCTCCCCCGGTCAGAACTCGCGCATCAGCATAAAGGCCCTCTTATCCCTACAGCCTCTCGCGCACCATATCCGCAGAGCCCGCTAGGGGAGCAGCAAACCCCAGTACAACGCCCACGGAACGAGCACGGCACCGCCCGTGACCAGCAGCCCGATCCGTACGCGCTCGCCGCGCGCGCTCGCCCTGCCCCGGCGCAGGGCCGTCAGAACCGTGCACACGACCGTCACCACCGTGAACGCCTGCAGAGCCAGCCAGATGGCCGGCCTGTCACCCACCAGGGGCCCTGGCACGGCCAGCTTGCCGCCCGTCATGACCAGGTAGAACAGGTAGGAGAACGCGCCGAACACCACGGCCAGCCCGCCGGCGCTCACCGCGCGGGCCACCTTGACCGGCGGCGGGCCGCCCTGGCGCCGCACCCGGCGAATCACCGCGACCACCGGATATCCCCCGAACGCCACCAGGAACAGCACCAAAGCCGCGAGCTGCGTCCAGGCCGACTCCCACCATTCGGCGGGCGGGACCCCGATGGAGTCCTCGGCCTGCACCGGCGCGGGTCCCGTCACCTGCGCCGCCGGCGCCCGTCCGGCGGTCACCTCACCCACCCAGCTCCCGACCAGCTCCGCGTATCCGGGGGCGAGCTCGGGCAGCCGCGTGACCCCGCTATCCGGGGTCCGGTGCGCGGCGTGGTCGGCATCGGCGAAGTAGCGGAACGTGTACTTCTGGTTGCCGCCCTTCGCCAGCGCCGCCGCGAAGATCGGCGGCGTCTCCCTGGGCGGCGTCAGCAGGTCGTGCACGCCCCAGATCCCCAGCACGGGCTGTCGCACGCTCGCGATGACCGGCTCCGGGTCGAAGTAGGGCTCGGGGAACATCCCGCCGTCGGCGATGACCCGGTAGAGCTTGGGCTCCGCCTGGTCGACGAGCGACCCGGCGACGCCCGCCTTCCGCAGCCCGGCCGCCACCGCCCAGGTTTGCTGGCGCAGCGGATACAACGCGTTGGCACCGACGACGATCGTGAAGGCGATGTCCTGGGAGCGCGAGGCCGCGATCGGCGCGACCCAGCCGCCCTCGCTGAGCCCCCAGATCCCGACCTTCGCCGGATCGACCCCCGGCTGGCTGCGCAGTGCCCCGACGGCTCCCAGCGCGTCGTCGGCCAGCTGGGAGTAGGACCTGGTGAACAGGGAGTAGCCCTCGGAACGCTTGTCGTAGATCAGCACCGACATGCCCTGGCGGGCGAAGGCCACGGCCTCGCCCAGCAGCTTCTCGCGCGGGGTGCCGGTGCCGGCGCCGTGCACCAGCACGACGCCGGGCCGCCCGGGCCGCCCGGGCTTCGGGCTCGCCTGGCTGACCACGCTGCCGTGCAGCGTGAGCCCGCCGCTGCCCTGGAAGCTCACCTCGCCGGCCACCAGATCCGCCGGCAGGGCCGGCGGCTTGCTCTCATCCGCCAGGGCGGGGGAGGACACGAGCGCAACTAACGCGGCCACCAGGGCCGCCAACATCGTCCGCATATCGCCGACACTAGTCTGCAGAGACTTCTCGGCAAAGAGATGTCTGCAGATATCCTTCGCAAGGACTAGCCTCCTCCTCATGAAGGACGACGAGCCGTTCGTGCTCAACGACCCGGGCCGGCTCAAGGCCCTGGCCCACCCCATGCGGCGGCGCATGCTGACCCACCTCAACGTCCACGGCCCCGCCACCTCGACCACCCTCGGCGAGCTGCTCGGCGCCAAGACCGGCACCACCAGCTACCACCTGCGCCAGCTCGAGAAGTACGGCTTCATCGAGGAGATCCCCGAGCGCTCGTCGGGCCGGGAGCGCTGGTGGCGGCGGGCCGAGGTGCCGAGGGACATGCGCCTCCCCAAGCCTGACGAGGTGCCCCCGGAGGACCGGGCGGTGCTGGCCGAGTTCCACCGGATCGGCTTCGAGGAGGATCGCGCGCTGGTGGAGCGTTTCCCGGCCGCCTACCGCGCCGACCCGGACTGGGCGAGGGGGTCGCGGGGGATGGGGCGCATGACGAAGCAGGAGCTCAACGAGTTCTACGACGAGTACATCGCGCTGCTGCTCAAGTACAGCCATCGGGCGGAGGACGCGCCGCCGGACGCCCGGCCCCTGTACATCCGCTTCTTCACCCTCCCCGCCGACGAGAACTGACCGCACCCGGCCGCCGGGGTCCGCCCACCCCCGGGACCGGTCCCGGCCTCACCGGGCCCCCGGGCGCGGCGGACCCACCGATGGGCCTGGCCTCACTTGGGCGGCTGGACCTGGCCGAGCCGTCGCGGGGGTCGGCCTCACCCGGCCGACGGGGATCGTCCACCCCGCCACCGGTTCCGGCCTCACCGGGCCGACGGGCGCGGCCAACCCACCGATGGGCCTGGCCTCACCAGGGCAGTTGGATCTCGCCAAGCCGCTCTGGGGATTGACCTCACCCGCCCGACGAGCGCCGACCGGAGCCGGCCGATTGCCCGGCCGGACTGCCCGATAGCCCATGAGAACGGCCCGGCGGCACGTGGGACGGCGGCGCGTGGGACGGCGGCGCGTGGACGGCCCGGCGGCACGTGGGACGGCCCGGCGGCGTCGTGCCCAGTGGCCCGGCGGCCCTGTGGGCGAGCACGGGAGCCCACGAGCCGGCCCAGCGGTCTTGGGGTCTTGGGCGAGGGGCTGGTCACCCGCGAGGCGCTCCAGGGCGCTGCGAGACGGCTCAGCCCTCCCTCCATGACCGCCCGGCCCCGGCTTGAGACAGGACCGAGCGGTCGGCAGGGGCTCACCGGTAGGCGGGGGACCTCACTGCTTGGGGACACGACCCACCGGTGGGAAGGTGACTTAATCGGTTGGAAGGGTCCCACCGGTTGAGTCGGCGTTTGTCGGGTTGGGGAGGAAGGGACCTCAGCCGTTGTCCGGCAGTGCGGTCTGGACCGGGGTGAGGTTGCCGGTCGTCACCAGGAACTGTCTCTTATACACCTCT
>NZ_VCKX01000550.1 GCF_005889725.1 Nonomuraea zeae | reverse complement strand
CGGACCCCGGCCGGCGGGGCGGCGGGCGGGGCGTCGGCGTCCAGGACGACCGACTCCGGGATCTGCTCGCCGGCCGGGGTCAGCTCCGCGTACGCGCCCCATTCGGCGGCGAACGCCCGCAGCGAGTCGCCGGTCAGCACCGGCAGCCGCACCAGCGCCGCGACGTCGGGCGCGCCCTCACCGGTCCTGGGCACGCGCGTGACCGGCACGGTGACCACGAGGTCGGTGACCCGGTGGGCCAGGGCCCGGTCGATCTCCCGCCTGAGCACCCGCAGGTCCTTGCCGGGCGACGGGACCACGTAGACGACCGTGAGCGAGGCCGTGCTCTGGACCCGGGGCAGCGTCCTGCGCAGCACCACGCCGTCGAGCACGCCGTCGAGGTTGAGCAGCACCGGTTCGAGGTCGTTGAGGGAAAAGTTCACGACTGATCTCCTAATGAGATGTCAGGTCCGGGAAGGGAACATGTCCTTCCTGAAGTCACGCGTGGTCCAGTTGTGGTGGAAGCGCCGCCAGACGTCGTGGCGCGCGTCCGCCGGCAGGTGGGCCAGCCGCAGGCCGAAGATCTCCGAGAGCGCGCCCAGGTACTCCTCGGCGGTGGTGAGCGCCCGGGTCGTGCGCCCGTCGAGCCCGACCCGGCTGAGCTGGCAGCCGATCAGCTCGTCGAAACCGGTCGCGTGGTGCCGCTTGACCCAGCCGTAGATGAAGAAGATGGACATCTCGTGGTCGGCCAGCCGGTCGAAGACGGTGCCGAACTGGGCCGGATCGACCGGCTCCGGCGAGAAGTCCACGCCGCTGCAGGACTCGCGGGCGTCGTAGTCGATGCGCCAGTCGCCGGCCCGCGCGTCGGACGGGCGGACGCGGTAGGTGAACGGGCCCTGCTGGTAGGTCCCGGGCAGCAGCGGCAGCGGGCGGTGGAAGCCCTCGCCCGACCCGACGTCCAGGATCCAGCGCCCGCCCGGGTTGAGCGCGTGGTGCAGGCCGGAGACGGTCAGCACGTTGTGGGTGCCGTTGGCGCCGACCGGGTTCGGGTTGTAGCCGCTCTGCACGCCGGCCGCGTGCATGCTGACCTGGTAGCCCAGCTCCTGGAGCAGGAGCATGAACGCGCCGTTGAGATGGAAGCAGATGCCGCCCCTGCCCTGGGTGACGATGCGGGTCAGCGACTCGTCCGGGGTGATGCCGCGCGGCCGGTCCAGCGTCTCGAACGGGACGCGTTCGACATGTGCGGCATGCAGCCGGGCGAGCTCGGCCGCGGACGGCTGTGCGGCACTGACGCCGAGCCGGTCCAGGTAGGCGGAAGTGTCGATAGCACTCACACGTGCGACGGTAGGAACGCCCGCTCGAGGCTGGCGCGAGGGCCGGTGGAGGCGAGGCGTTCCAGCTCGGGCACGAGTTGCGCGGGCGTGGGCCGGGCCAGCAGCTCCTCGCGCAGCCGGTGGGCGGTGGCGCGGTAGCCGGGCTCCGCCAGCAGCGTCATGGCGTGCTCGCGCAGCGCCTGCTCGCTCGCCTCCGCGCCCGGCAGGCAGCGGCCGACGCCGCTCTGCTCGACCTGGCGGCCGTGGAAGATCTCGTCGGGCATGTGCGGCACGACGAGCTGCGGCACGCCGTTGATCAGCGCGGTCATCGTGCCGCCCGCGCCGCCCTGCTGCACCAGGACGTCACAGTCGCGCAGCAGCGCGTCCAGCGGCAGCCGGCCGATGGCCACGACGTTGGCCGGCAGGTCGCCGAAGGCGGGCCGCTGCGTGTCGGTCACCGCCACCACGACCTCGACCGGCGCCTCGGCCAGCGCGGCGACGACCCGGGGCGCGAGCATCATGTGCGCGAAGCCGAGCCGTTCCTGGGAGGTGCCCCAGGTGAGGCAGACCCGCGGCCGCCCGTCGCGGCGCGGCGCCGGCTGGCCGGGCAGGACGGAGGCGCCGTTGTAGGGCACGAAGCGGAAGCGGCGGCGCGGCAGGTCCAGGTCGTACTGCAGGGCGGCGGGGCACGGGTCCAGCGTGAGGTCGCCGTTGACGCCCAGCTCCGCCAGGTCGAAGCGTTCGAGCAGCTCCCCCACCACGTCCTGCTCGAACTCGGCCATCGGCCCGGTGAAGTCCACGCTCCACAGCACCCTGACGGCGGGCACCCCGCACAGCTTGCCGACCAGCGGGCCGACGAAGGCCACCGGCTCGAACAGCACGAGGTCGGGACGCC
This sequence comes from Nonomuraea zeae, assembly GCF_005889725.1. Taxonomy (GTDB): domain Bacteria; phylum Actinomycetota; class Actinomycetes; order Streptosporangiales; family Streptosporangiaceae; genus Nonomuraea; species Nonomuraea zeae. The sequence goes on along the minus strand of NZ_VCKX01000550.1, from coordinate 1,348 downwards.
ACTTCCCGGCGAAGGCGACCACGTCGTCGGCCTGGGCGAGTGCCGAGTCGGCCGCGGTCCTGAAGCCGTGCAGCCGGCGGCGGGTCCTGTCCCCGTCGTCGCCGGCAGTGCTGCCAGTGGGGGTGCTGCCGGTGGGGGTGGCAGGCGGCGGGACGGGACGCCAGGACCGGGCGGCGAGCTGTTCGCGCAGCGCGGCGTAGGAGTCGAAGGACGGGCTGCCCGCCGGCAGGGCCGTCAGTCCGGCCTGGGTGATGGCGGGGGTGAGGCCGGGGTTGCTGACCACGACGACCTCGTGGCCCGCGGCCCGCAACGCCCAGCACAGCGGAACCAGCGGATTGAAATGACCAGGCATGTCCCAGGTCGCGGCGAGAACGCGCACTGCTGCCTCCAGGGAGACGAGGATGACGCGGCCATCCTCGGCAGCCCGACTCGTGCCTGCCTCGAACGACGCTCGACCGCCGGGCCGCACGGTGGCGACGACGGCTCGCAGGAAGGGATGGGCATTGCCATGGAACTGGGGATCTTCCTCAACTACGACGGCGCCGTGCAGGTGGCGGCCGAGGCCGAACGGCTCGGCTTCGCCTACGCCCTGGCTCCCGAGGGATTCAGGTCGGACGCGGTGAGCGTGCTGGGCGCGGTCGCGGCGCGCACGGAACGGATCAAGATCGCGCCCGGCGTCATGCAGATCCCGGCCCGCACGCCGGTCATGACCGCGCTGTCGGCCGCCACCCTGGACGCGCTGTCCGGCGGCCGGTTCTGCCTGGCGCTCGGCGTGTCGAACCCGGACGTCTCCCGCGGCTGGTACGGCGTCGACTTCACCGCTCCCCTGGCTCGCACCCGCGAGTACGTGGAGATCGTCCGGCTGGCGCTCACCGGCGAGCCGGTCCGCTACCAGGGCGAGCACTTCCGGCTGCCGCCGCCGGGCACCGGCGAGAGCGCGCACCTGCGAGCCGCGGCCACCCGCGCCGACCTGCCGATCTACCTGGCCGGGGTGGGGCGGCGGGCGCTGGAGCTGGCCGGGGAGATCGCGGACGGCTGGATCGGCGTGTTCTGCCCGCCGGAGCGGCTGGCGCGGTCGCTGGAGCACGTGCGCGCCGGCCGCGCCCGCGCCGGCAAGGACCTGGCGGGCTTCGAGGTGATGCCGTCGATCCCGATCAGCGTCGGCGACGACCCGGAGGCCGCGGCCGAGCCGCTGCGCCCGTACTTCGCCAACTTCATCGGCCTGGGCAGCAAGGAGCGCGGCATCTACTTCGCCCTGGCCACCGAGCTGGGGTTCGGCGACGCGGCGGAGGGCCGACGTCCTCCAGGCGCTGGCCGGCGAGCGGCACGTCTGGCTGGCCACGGCGGG
>NZ_VCKX01000549.1 GCF_005889725.1 Nonomuraea zeae | reverse complement strand
GGCTGCTCGGGGAGGTCTCCGGCACGCTGATGAAGGCGGTCTGACGGCCGCCCGGCCAGAGGGAAGCGCCGGGTCGCGGGGACGGCGTACGGGTGGCGGTGGCAGGCTGGAGGGATGCGCCTGGCGACCTGGAACGTGAACTCGGTGAAGGCGAGACTGCCTCGCCTGCTCGAATGGCTGGACGACACCAAGCCGGACATCGTCTGCCTGCAGGAGACCAAATGCGCCGCGGAGGCGTTCCCCGTGGCGGAGGTGGGCGCGCTCGGCTACGCGGCCGCGGCCCACGGCGACGGCCGCTGGAACGGCGTCGCGTTGCTGTCCAGGGCCGGCCTCGACGATGTGACGTTCGGCTTCCCCGGCGAGCCCGGCTTCGGCGAGCTCGACGAGGCCGGCGTGGCCCGCCCCGAGGCCCGGGCGCTCGGGGCGACGTGCGGCGGGATGCGGGTCTGGTCCCTGTACGCGCCGAACGGCCGCACGGTCGAGTCCCCGCACTACGTCTACAAGCTCGACTGGTTCGCGGCGCTGCGGGACGCGCTGGAGGCCGAGATGACCGGGCCGCTCGTGGCGTGCGGCGACTACAACGTGGCGCCGACCGACGCCGACGTGTGGGATCCCGCCCTGTTCGTCGGCGCGACCCACGTCACGCCCCCCGAACGCCAGGCGCTGGCCGACCTGCTGGCCCTGGGGCTGTTCGACGTGGTGCCGACGCCGATGAAGGGGCCGCACCCGTTCACGTACTGGGACTACCGGGCCGGCATGTTCCACCAGAACAAGGGGATGCGCATCGACCTGGTCTACGCGAGCGAGGAGGTGGCCGGGCGGGTGCGGGCGGCGTACGTCGATCGCGAGGCCCGCAAGGGTAAAGGCCCCTCCGATCACGCGCCGATCGTGGTGGATCTCGAAGCGTAATTCAAATCACAAACCGCGGTCGTGCGAGTATCCTGAGTTCTCAAATGTTTCGGGGGAATTAAGTCTCTTCAAGGCCCACAGGGGGATCTCCGTGGAACCTGCAGACGGCCGCGTCATCTTATTCATCATCATCGCGCTCGCCGTGTTCGCCCTCGGCCGGCGCTTCCAGACCATGTTGATCATGCGCCAGGTCTGGAAGCAGAGCGCGCGCCAGGTCAGCGCACGCAAGGAGGTCGCGCACGGCGCGGCCAAGTCCATGGTCGGGATCACACTGCTCGCGATATTCGTGGTCTGGCTCGTGCTGAACCTCAATCGCGTCATGTGAAAAACCGCCGATTGCTGATTACCGGCCGCCCGTCCGCAGGGCTATTGGCGCGGACGGGCGGCCGGGCAGGCGGCGTGCCCGTGGCATCCGATGCGATTGCGGGGCTGTTCCCGGGATTGCGTGGAGCCATTACCGGGATCGGGTGAGGCCATTCCCCGAATTGCTGATCAGCGCGCAATTGCGCGGCGAAGTGCCCACGCCGTCAGGACGGCCGCGCCGGCGGCGGCCAGGCTCACCGCGCGCGTCAGGCGGACGGCCCGGCGGATGTCTCTGACCTCGGGCTTGGGCCCGTCGCCCATGGTGGGGCGGTGCTCGATCCGGCCGCCGTAGACGTTGGTGCCGCCCAGCGTGACGCCGAGCGCGCCGGCGAAGGCGGCCTCGCAGCGGCCGGCGTTCGGGCTGGGGTGGCGGTGGCCGTCCCGTCTCAGCACGGCCAGCGCCCTTCGCGGCGCCGGTCCCGTCAGTGCGGCCAGCACGCCGGTCACCCGCGCCGGTACGTAGTTCGCCACGTCGTCGAGCCGGGCCGCGGCCCAGCCGAAGCGCTCGTACCGGGGGGAGTGGTGGCCGATCATGGCGTCCAGCGTGTTGATCGCGCGGTAGGCCAGCAGCCCGGGCACGCCCGCGACCGCGCCCCAGAACAGCGGGGCCACGACGGCGTCCGAGGTGTTCTCGGCCAGCGACTCGACCGTGGCCCTGGCCAGCTCCGGGGACTCCAGGAGCGCGGGGTCCCGGCCGCAGAGGTGCGGCAGCCTGGCCCTGGCCCGCGCCAGGTCGTCGCGTTCGAGCGCGTCGGCCATGTAGGCGCCCTCGCGGGCCAGCGTGGTGCCGCCGAGCACGGCCCAGGTGGCCACGGCGGTCACGGCCGTACGCGCGACCCTGATGGCTGGGGGCGGTTGCCGGTGGGCGACCCTGATGGCTGGGGGTGGCTGCCCCTGGGCGAGCAGCCCCAGGGCCGCGGCGCCTCCGACGCACACGGCGACGTGGACGACCCCGGCGGACCTCCGGTCGGCGTACAGAACGCCTTCCAGCCGGGCGGCGGCGCGCCCGAACACCGCGACGGGATGTGCGGGCGTCTGCGGATCGGCCACGAGCTGGTCGAGCGCCACGCCGAGAGCGAGGCCGAGCGGATCACACCAAATAGGCATGAAGCTCATCTTCGTGCACATCCAGCCACGCGGCCGCACGGCGGATGCGCTCCCCGGCTCCGCCCGCCCACATCTTCGCCCAGTTCCCACCGGCCGTGGCGCGGGTGCGCATGACGGCGTAGGAGCGGTGGAAGCGGATCCTGGCGAGGTCGAGGAGGCGGCGGCGGTCGCGGGGCGGGACGCCGTACGCGTCGCAGAACAGCCGCAGCCGGTCGCCCACGTCGAGGTTGCGCAGGAGCGGGGGACGGTCGACGGGGTCGGCGATGGGCGCCCAGTGCCTGAGGGTGGTGACGATGTCGAAGAGCCGGGTGGTCGGCCGGGCCAGATCGAAGTCGATCATCGCGTGGGGCAGCCCGCCGCGAAAGACCACGTTTTCCGGCGTTAAATCACAATGACCGATGACTTCTGGGGCTCTGTCATCATTCGACCCGCCTTCCCACCCCTGCGCCGCCAGCGGAAACCCGGCGGTCGCCTCGTGGAAGTCGCGCAACAACACGCCCAGGCAAGCCAGCGCCTCATCGCTCGCGCTGGCGAGATCGAGCCCGGTCGTACCCGGGATGAAGGTGAGGATCTCGCGCCCGAGCCCATCCATCCCCAGCACCCTCGGCGCCCCCTCGAACCCGGCGTCTTCCAGGTGCCTGAGCAGGGCATGCACGGCGGGCGTGGACGTACTGGCCGGTCTGCGCACGGTGTCACCGACGCGCACCACTCCGTCAGTCACGTCCCCGCCCTGCAGGGGAATTTCATGCAGGAGCGTCGCGACCATGCCACGACAGCTTAGACCTATTTGCCCGCCCCCCGCCTGGCCTTTTCTGTCACTCGGCGGGTGTGTGAGGTCTCTGGGGAGCCTGCGAGCAACCGCCGCACCCCGCACCCGGCCCCTTGCTTCGCATCTGGGGCGTTTGCCATGGCTGTACGGCACACCGTCTTGTCATGGGGGCCTTGCTCACTCATCAGCAACCCTGTGCGCCGCACCCTGCGTCGGACCCTGCGTGGAACCCTTCGCCGGGGGTCCTGTGCGCGGACCCCTGTGAGCCGGACCTGCCCCGACTCTCGCCCGGGCCCTGCGCGGGGACTTCGGGCGCGTGGGCGCTTGCACGGGGACTTCGGGCGCGTGGGCGCTTGCAAGCCGGACCTGCCCCGCCCCTGACCCTGTGTGTCGCACCC
>NZ_VCKX01000054.1 GCF_005889725.1 Nonomuraea zeae | reverse complement strand
GAACTCGGCCAGCGCGCTCTCCAGCGGCGTCGCCCGCAGCTTGCCCGCCGTCTCCCTGGCCAGCTCCCACTCGACCTGCGCCGCGCCGCGCTCGCCGGCCGCCAGCAGCGCCTCGGACAGCCGCCAGCGGGCGCGCGCCTCCTCGTAGACGAACCCGAAACCGAACGCCGTCACCACCCGCCGCCACAGGTCCACGTCGAGCCGCCCGTGGACGCGATGCCACTCCGCCTCGGCCCGCAACGCCCAGGCCACCCCCTCGGGCCCCAGGTGGCCGCGCTCGCCGGTGGGCCCGGAGTCGACCGCGAGGCGGGCACGGGCCATCAGCTCGTCGGCGCCCTTGGTGGTGCCCAGCTCGGCCAGCGCCCACAGCCCGACGGAGACCAGCCGCAGCGTGCTCGCATCGCCCTCGACCAGCGGCGCCATGGCCGCGTGGACGTGGTCGAGCGCCGCCGCCGGATCGCCGTGCCACAGCGCGTGCTCGGCGGCGAGGCCCCTGGACATGTAGACGGCCAGCTCGTCGGACCAGAACGGCCGCAGCCAGCTCAGCCGCGCCCCCACCGCGGGCAGGTCGCGCCCCACCTCGATGAACAGCGCGAACGACGACAGGATCGCCTCGGGCAGCGTGCCCACCCGCGCCCCGAACCCGGCCGCGACCACCTCCGCCTCATCCCACTCGCCCGCGACGTAGTGGACAAGGAAGCGCAGGAACCGCAGGTCGGTGCCGTAGGTGCTCCAGTTGAGCCCCGTCTCGACGGCCAGCTTGATGCCTTCGTCGGCCACCTCGGCCGCCTGGGCGAGCAGGCCCTGCTCGTAGTGGATCCGGGCGTGGTGGAAGCGGGCCCGCAGGTCCATGGCCAGGTCGCCGGTGCCCTCGGCGGAGGCGGTCTCGACCAGCTCGTGGGCTCTGTGCACGTCGCCCCGGTGCTCGACGTAGGTGGCCAGCGTGAGCAGCGCGCCCACCTCGGCGTCCTTGGCCCCGGCCGCGCGGGCTGTCTCCAGCGCCCTGGCGGTGAGGTCTTCCACCTCGTGGTGCCGGGCGCTCCACAGCAGCGTGCGGGCCTGGGTGGCCAGGGCGCGGGCCAGCGCGGGCTCGTCAGGCGCGGTCTCGACCGCGCGCTGCGCCGCCGCCATCGCCCCGGCCGGGTCGTCGGCCTCCCAGAGGTAGTAGGCGAGCCGCTCGTCGACCTCGGACGCCTGCGGCAGAGCGCGGAGCTGGGTGATCGCACGGTGGTTGTCGCCGCTGTCGGCCGCCATGACGGCGCTGCGGAAGGCCAGCTCCGCCCGGCTCTCCCCGGCCCGCTCGGCCGCGTCGGGCACCCGCTCCCACAGGCTGAGCGCCTGGTCGTAGTGGCTGTGGGCCTCGGCGGGCGCGCCGAGCCGCTCGGCCAGCCGGCCCGCCTGCGCGGAGGCCGTCAGCGCCCCCGCCAGGTCGTGGCCGGCGAGATAGTGGTGGGCCAGCTCGGCCGGAGCGGTGAGCAGGCGGGCGAACGCGGCGTGCAGGCGGGTGCGCTCACCGGGCAGCAGGTCGGTGTAGACCGCCTCCTGAAGGAGCGCGTGGCGGAAGGCGTAGCCGTAGCCGTCGACCCTGAGCAGGCCGCGCGAGACGATCTCCCTGACCGCCTCCTCGAACTCCGCCAGCGGCAGCCCCGACACCTCGCGCAGCAGCTCGTCCTCCACCCTGCGCCCCGCCACGGCGGCGGCGCGCAGCACCCGCTGCCCCGCCTCGGACAGGACCTCGACCCTGGACATGAGCAGGCTGGCCAGCCCGTCGGGCAGGCTGTCGCCCTCGGCCATGGCCGCGAACAGCTCTTCCGCGTAGAAGGGGTTGCCGTCGGCGCGGGACACGATGAGGCCGAGCTCCTGAGCGTCGACCCGCCCCAACGTGGCGATGTAGTCGGACATGTCGCCGGAGTCCAGTGGCCCCAGCTCCACGTTCGTCACCGTGGGCAGGCGCTTCAGCTCGGCCAGCACCGAGCGCAGCGGATGGCGGCGGTGCAGGTCGTCGGTGCGGTAGGTGCCGACCACGCAGACCCGCTCGGTCTGCACCATGCGGCTGAGGAAGACCAGCAGGTCGCGGGTGGACCGGTCGGCCCAGTGCAGGTCCTCGATCACGAACAGCACCGGCTGCACGTCGGCGAGCAGCCCGAGCAGCGAGCCGAAGAGCCGCTGCTGGGTCAGGCCGGTGGACGGGGCGCTCTCCGTGCCGGGCAGCAGCTGGCCCAGCATGGGATGGGCGGCGGCGGCCTCGCGCACGGCGGGCTCCGCGCCCCGCAGCGCGTCGGCCAGCGGCAGGTAGGGCAGCGCGTCACCGAGCTCGGCGCACTGGCCGACCATCACGTTGAAGCCGCGCTCGCGCGCCTCGGAGACCAGCTCCGTGGTCAGCCGGGTCTTGCCGATCCCGGCATCCCCGCCGACGAGCGCCACCCCGGCCGTGCCCTCGGCGGCGGAGCGGAGCACCCGCACGAGTCTGGCCAGCTCAGCAGAGCGCCCGACGAGAAGACCGTTCACGCAGGAAACTATGCCACGCTCCACCGACATCCGATTGGTCCGGGAAATTGACCCACTATTGGCCTTCTTCGACATACCAAAGCCATTTTACGCTGCTGATTCATGATTCCTCCAATGACTTTCGCCTGGTTCGTGACCGCCTCGCTGGCGTTGGTGCTGATCCCGGGCCCGAACCACCTCTACATCACCGCCAGAGGGCTGGCCCAGGGGCGGGCGGCCGGTCTGGCCAGCGCGTTCGGCGTGGAGGCCGGCACGCTCGTGCACATCGCGGCCGCCGCCGCGGGCCTGTCGTACGTGATCTCGACCTCGGCGACGCTGTTCGCGGTCGTGAAGTGGGCGGGCGTCGCGTACCTCGTCTATCTGGGGATCCGGGCCTTCACCGGCAAACAGGAGGACGGGGTGGCGCCCCCGCCGCAGCCGCTGCGCAAGGTCTTCCTCGAAGGCGTGCTCGTCAACGTGCTGAACCCCAAGGTGGCGCTGTTCTTCCTGGCGTTCCTGCCGCAGTTCGTGGACCCGGGTGCGGGCTCGCCCGCACTCCAGGTGGTGCTGTTCGGCTTGACGCTGCTGCTCCTGGGCCTGGCCTCGGACATCGTGTACGCGCTCACCGCCGGCGCCCTCGCCACCCGCCTCGTCAGGAAGGTCAGAACCCTGCGGTACGTCAGCGGCGTCGTCTACCTGGGTCTCGGCGTGGCCACGGCGTTCGCCGGGAGAAAATGAGCCTTATGGCGCCGAGGAAGCAGCAGGAGATCTTCGATGCGACGCTTCGGCTGGTCGCGGAGAAGGGCTACGACGGCCTGACCGTCGAGGGGGTCGCCGAGCGCTCGGGCGTCAACAAGACGACGATCTACCGCTGGTGGCCCTCGAAGGCCGCGCTGCTCGGAGCGGCGCTGGTGGAGGCCGACGTGCTGGGCTTCGAGCCGCCCGACACGGGCAGCCTGCGCGGCGACCTGGTGGAGCTGGTCGAAGGTATCCAGCGGCTGCTCACCGAGCCGCCGAGCAGCGACATCGCCGTGGCCGCGCTCGGCGCCGCCGTCCGCCATCCCGAGCTGGACGCGCACCGCTTCTTCGCCGACAGGTTCGCGCGGGAGCGGGAGATCTTCGATCGCGCGGTACGCCGGGGCGAGCTCAAGGCGTCGGCCGACCCGATGCTGATCGTCGATCTGCTGGCCGGGGCGGTCTGGATGCGGACGGTGTTCAGGGGCCTGCGCCTGACGGACGACTTCGCCGCCGAGGCCGTCGCCGCGCTCCTCGACGGCATCTGACCCGCCGCCTACCAGCCGCTCCTCGACGGCATCCGACCCGCCTCCGATCGGCCGCCTTGCGTCGGCGTTCAGAGGCCGGCGTTCAGGGGGTCTCGGACAGTGCTTCCGGGATGCGTTCCAGCACCGGGTGGGGCACCAGCCCGTAGGCGTAGAAGTCGACCGCCAGCGCCCCCGCGGCCTTGGCCGCCCGTACCTTGGCGACCAGCCGGTCGATGGAGTCGCTGTCGGGATAGCCGGGCCGCAGCACCGCCCTGACCTCGCGGTCCTTGCCCACGGACCGCAGGTAGGCCCCCACGTCGTCGGCCACCCTGGCCGCGTCACGCGCGTAGGCCAGCACCCCGAAGGCGGGCACGAGGTCCCCCAGCGCCACCAGGTCGACCCCGAGCTGCCAGGCGTCGTGCGCGGCCAGCCCGGGCGTCGGCAGCCCGTCGGTGTAGCCCTTGACCGCCCCGGTCGAGTCGATGAACACCAGCTTGGAGCCCTCTTCGGCCACCGCCGAAGCCACCTCGGACACCAGCGTGGTCACGGTCTCCGAGCGCGCCCGCGCGTAGGCCACGACGTCCGGCCCCGCGTACGCGGTCAGCGCCGCCCTGGTCACCTCTCCCTGCGCGGCCGGGTCGCCGTCGAACACGCCGCCCACGATCCGCGCGCACTCGTCGCGCGCGAGCTCGGCGTCCACGCCCAGGTCGGTCGCCCGGCGCATGCAGTAGTCGCAGAAGCAGAGCCCGAACAGGTAGGCGTCCATCGGCCCGAGCGGCACGAACGAGCGCTGCGGCTTGAGCGGCCTGAAGTGCAGCGACTCCGCCACGACACTGTCGACCCCGAGCCTGGCCACCGCCCTGGCCAGCGCGACCGCGTAGTCGCGCACGTCCGGATGGGCGGGGCACAGGTCGGTGAGCGAGCCGCGGTCGCCGAAGCAGTCGCGTACGGTCACGTCCGGATGCTCGGTGCCGATCGTCGCGTTGCGCAGGAAGACCGTCCATCCGTGGAGCTTCATGGACCGCTTCGCACAAGCTTCGCGGAGCCCGTCGAGAGCGGTCGGATAGCCGGGCACCGGTGACAGCCGGAGCCCGGCGAACAGGTCGGGCGGCGGGGTGAAGTGCGCCCCGTCGTGGCGGACGGTCAGCCGGGACAGCCCGTGCGGGGTGACGTCTCGGGAGGCGTGGTGCACGGCGCCGACGGTGACGCCGGACACGCCGTACCCGCTGATCCTGTCGAGCACCCGCTCGACGCCCTCACCGCGCAGGTCCTCGGCGAAGACGTACACCGAACTGTCCACAGCCTGACCTTAAGCGCTCTTGTGCGCGACGAAGTCGATCTCCACCAGGATGTTCATCAGCTCGGAGCCCACGGTGGTGCGCACCGGGTAAGGCTGGTTGAAATAGCTCTTGTACACCTCGTTGTACGCGGCGAAGTCCCGCTGGAGGTGCTGCAGGTGCACCGTGGACTTGACCACGTCGTCGAACCCGAGGCCGTGCGCGGCGAGGATGGCGCCGAGGTTGCGCATGACCTGGTGCGTCTGGGTGGCCACGTCGTCACCGACGATCTCGCCGGTGTGCGGGTCGAGCGGCCCCATGCCCGAGGTGTAGACGAAGTCGCCCACCACGAGACCCTGCGAGTACGCGCCGACCGGAGCGGCGCCCTCGGTGGTCCTGAGCTCCTTTTTCACGAAATCTCCCTAGAAATTGGTGGTTATCGTGCCTACGACACGGTAGTCCCGGTCCACCAGCGGCAGCACGCGCCACTTGTCGAAAGCGGTGCAGGGATGGGAGATGCCGAATGCGAGCAGGTCACCAGGCCTGAGCCCGTCGGCGCGCACGACGGTGTGCTGGTCCTGCATCTTCGTGATCGTCACGCCGTCGCGCCGCGGGATCGGCAGCCCCTCGTCGTAGGGGGCGTCCCGCTTGCCGATGCCGACGACCGCCAGCCCCGGCTCGGGCGTGGACAGCACATGCCCCCACACCTCCAGCGCGGGCCGCAGCTCGCCCTCGATCCGGTTGAACGGCGTCCGCTCGCGGTAGTAGCCGTCGTCGTGGGTGACGTAGGCGCCGCTGCGCAGCAGGATCCTGGCCTGGGTGGCGACGAGCTCCCTGCCGATCACGTCGAACCACTGGCTGCCGCCGACGGTCAGAATGGGGCTCTTGACCCGGACGTACTCGACGGCCTCCTGCAACGCGCCCAGATAGCTCCTGACCTCTTCCGCGGTCTTCAGCGCGCCCTCGTAGCCGGCGATCCCGGCGAGCTCGACCCCCGGCGTCTCCTGGGCGTAGGAGACGACCTTCAGCAGCTCGTCGAGCGTCCGGCAGCCGGCCCTGCCGCCTTCGTGCCCCAGCTCCGCCAGCACCCGGAACGGCCGCGGCCCGGCATGGCGGGCCAGGATGTCGATCCCGGCCTCGGAGTCGACGAAGCTCAGGAGCTCGAAGCCGGGGTCGCGGGCCAGCTCGCCGGCCGCCCAGGCGAGCCCGGCGGGATCGACGATCTGGTTGGCCACCATGATCCGACCCGCCCCGAACCCTCTGACCACCTCGGCCTGCCGGGTCGTGGCCACGGTGAGCCCCCAGGCACCCGCTTCGAGCTGGAGTGCGGAGATCTCGGCGGACATGTGGGTCTTGGCGTGCGGCGCCAGCTCCATGCCGTGATCGCGGACGAACGCCGCCATCGTCGCGACGTTGTGCTCCAGCGCGTCCCTGTGCACCACCATCAGCGGAAAGCCGAGCCCGCCGTCGAACACCGACTGGCCGAGAATCGCCTGCACAGCACCCCCCGTTTGTCCGCGTCCGACCTTATCTCAACCGATTGATGATCAAGATCGGAGTGCGCGCCCCGGAGTCGCGCCCGTCAGCTCTCCCCCGGCCAGCACCCGGACGCCCGACACGAACACGTCGTCGATCCCGGTCGCGAGCGTGCGCGGAGCCGCGTAGGTCGCCTGGTCGGCCACCGTGACGGGGTCGATCACCACCACGTCCGCCGCGAAGCCGCCCCTCAGCAGCCCCCGGTCCACCAGGCCGAAGCGCCGGGCCGGATGCGAGGCCAGGTGCACCGCCGCCTGCTCCCAGGTCCAGTCGAACAGCTCTCTGACGTGCCGGCCGAGGAACCTGGCGAATGCCCCGAAACCGCGCGGATGCGGATGCCCGCCCACGTAGATGCCGTCGGAGCCGCCGGTGTGGGAAGGGTGGCGGAGCATCCGGCGTACGGACTCCTCGCCCTCGGGGCCCTCGTCGGGACGGGCGGAGACGACGCCCGCCTCCAGGCGCGTCTCCGTCAGGAGGCGGCGGCAGAACTCGGCCGGCTCGACCCCCGCCCGCTCGGCCGCGGCCACCATGGTCAGGCCCTCGGCCCACGCCAGCCCGGGCGCGTGCGAGATGGTCAGGCGCGGCCACGTGCCGGCCAGCGTCGGCCACCAGTCGTCCAGCTCCCGCGAGGCGATCATCTCCAGCGCGAGGTCGGTCTCCGCGCCCGGCACCGACGGCGGCAGCACGATCATCGCCAGGATCGTGTTGCCGCGCAGGTAGGGGTAGGTGTCGAAGGTGAGGTCCACGCCCTTGCCGAGCGCGTCCTCGACCAGCGGCAGCAGCACGGGGGCCGGGCCGTGCAGATGCGAGACGTGCACGGCGGCGCCGGAGCGCTCGGCGATGTCCACGACCTCCGCCATGCCCACCTTGGCCTGGGCTCCGTAGGCCCGCATGTGGGTGACGTAGGGGAGGCCGCCGAGCGGCCGGCACAGCGCGGCCAGCTCCTCGGCGTCGGCGTAGCGGCCCGGCAGGTATTCGAGCCCGCTCGACAGCCCGACGGCACCCTCGGACAGCCCCCGCTCGACGTGCCGCAGCATGCCGGCGAGGTCGTCGCGCGCGGCCGCGTCGGGCGAGGGGCCCATGACGTCGTAGCGGATGGTGCCGTGGGGCAGCAGGTACGCCGTGTTCAGCGCCACCGCGCGGTCGTAGCCGTCGAGCAGCTCCCCCACGCTCACCGGACCGTCGGACGGCGTCTGACCGGCCGGGCTGGCTCCGTTGACGGCGGCGAAGTAGCGCGAGGCGTAGGCGACCGTGGCGGCGGACCCCGGCGCGAAGGACAGGCCGTCCTGTCCCAGCACGAACGTGGTCACCCCCTGCCGGAGCGCCGCCCGCTGCACGCCCGGGTCGAAGACGGCCGCGTCACCGTGCGCGTGGCAGTCCACGAACCCGGGCGCGACCAGCCTCCCGGTCGCGTCGACCACGCTCCCGGCCGCCGCGCCGCCGAGCCTGCCGACCGCCTCGATCCGATCGCCGGTGATCCCCACATCCGCCCGGTACGGTGGCGCGCCCGTTCCGTCGATCACCCTGCCGCCGCTGATGACTACGTCGAACCTCACCCCAGGATTCAATCAGAGCCGCGGGAGGTCTCCGGGTCGCACCGGGCCGAGGAGAGGACGGGCCGCTCCGCCAGCAGGGCGCGGGCCTGGGATCGGGCCAGGTTCCAGCCATTCCACGGGTCGGGGCGGTTCAGCCCGTTCGTCCTGATCACGTCGGCGAGCACGCAGCTGCGCTGCGGCTCCGGCAGCCGGTCCAGCGCGGGCACCGCCTCCGCGCCGAGGTCGCCCAGGTAGTCGGAGTCCATCTTGTGCACGCCGCGCACCTCCACCTGGGTGTAGGCGACCTGGAGGTCCGGGTTCACGATGGCGAACGAGGCCAGCCCGAGCCCGGTGACCAGGACGATCGTCCGCGGCAGCCAGCCGGACCCGCGCCCCGTGAACCTGACCGCGCCGGCGATCAGCACCAGCGCGAACAGCGCGCCCAGCCAGCAGACCGTGGCCTGCACGGACAGCCGCAGCCTGGACAGGCCGTAGGCGTCGGTGTAGAGGTTCATCCGGTGCATGGCCGAGGCCAGCACCACCATGGTCAGCCCGCACAGCACGCCGAGCAGCCCGGCCAGCAGCCAGCGCTCGCGCCGCTCGACCCTGAGCAGCCCGGCGGCGACCGCGACGATGCCCAGCACGAACACGCTGACCACCACGAGCTGGAAGAAGCCCTGCCTGGCGTACTCGGCGTAGGTCAGCCCCGCCGTCCTGAGCACCCACGTGTTGCCGCCGAACAGCGCGGTGATCTGCACCGCCACGAACGAGGCGAACAGCAGGTTCACCGCCGTCAGCGGCAGCAGCCACACGCTCCTGCTGACGGTGAACTTAGTCTCCGGGCCCACGGGGTCGATCACCGGCCTGAGCGCGACCAGCACCACGGCGGCCAGCAGGGCGGCGAAGAGCACGAACAGGATGATCCGCGCCGGCACGGACTCCGCCCACTCCGGCGCCGTGGTCACGCGTTCCAGGTAGGAGGCGAACACCGCGTCCGCCGAGACGAACAGCAGCCCGAACACCAGCAGCAGCACCGCCGTGATGCCCACTGCGGCCAGCATCGGCATGATGCGCCGCCGGGCCGTCAGCCTCTTCATGGGCTGGCCCAGGAACCACGGTACGGGTCCCATCGCGAGCAGCACGGACACGCCGCCCCTGATCACGCCCAGCCAGCCCGCGCCCGCTCCCGACACGGCCAGCGCCCCCAGCGCGGCCCCCGCCACGAGCAGGATCGCGACCAGCCAGTCGGCGTCGCGGACCGCCGCCATGGAGATCAGCAGGTACGCCGTCACCCCGAACGCCACCGTCCACGGTGTCATCCGCCGCAGCACGGCGGGCAGCGCGGCGGCGCCCAGCACCATCGTGACCAGCACGATCCCCAGCCCGACCTGCGCGTCCGGCAGGGCCACCGCGGCGAACACGCCGGCCCCGGCCGCCGCGGGCAGTAGCCAGCGCGGCGGATCCGGCAGCTCGGGGCGCGGGAAGAGCGGCGGCGGCACGTACCGCGGCGGCGGCCCCTGCTGCCCCGGCCCGAACCCCGGCCCGTGTCCCGGCCCCTGCTGCGGACCGGCCCCTTGCCCTTGGTACGGCGCGCCACCCTGATACGGCGCGGCTCCCTGCCCGCCCTGGTAGGCCACCGTCGCGGCCCGCCGCCCGGATCCCGCGCCCAGCGCCACCCCGGTCGCGCCCATGACCGATACGCACGCGACGAACGTGAAGAGCGCCATCCCGTCACCCACGGTCACGCTGGCGAGCACGGCCGCGAACATGCCCACCAGGAAGCCGACCATCAGCCCGATCACGCCGCCCGCGATCATCCTGCCCAGGCTCCCGCCCGAGGACGGGTATCCGGGCCCGGCTCTCCCCGCGACCGGCGCAGGAGCCGCGTTCCCCGGCACGATCACCCCCGTGGCGGCCGTCGGGACGCTCGCCCCTGGCACGTCCGCGGGCCCTGAGGCGGACGCTGCGGCAGACGCTGAGGTTGGCCCCGAGGCAGGCGCTACGGCCGACACCGCGGCGGGCCCTGCGGCGGGCCCTGAGGCCGCCGCGGTGGGCACGGCCGCCGGTGAGGCCGTGACGCTCCTGCGCTCGCCTTCACCCTCCTGAGCGGCGTCCCCGTCCGCCATCGTGGCGCCGGTCACGAGCGCCTCCAGTGCCGCGCGGACGTCCTCGGCCTCCCGCGTGCCCGCCACGGCCAGACTCCCCGCCGCCGGCGGCTCGGCCCCGGCGTCACCCGGGACCCGGGCCGCCTCACCCTGAGCCGGGACGGCGCCCCGCGCCGGGACGGCGTCGCCCTGAGCCGGAACGACGTCCTCGACCGGCGCGACCGAGGCGGCCGGGGAGACCAGGGAGACCGGGGCGGCCGGGGCGGCCGGGGCCACCTGCTCCAGGCGAGCCTCCTCCACCGTTCTCCGCTCGCCCTCCAGCGGCGTGTCCGTCATCGTCGTCCTCCCTGGTAGATCGACCACCATGCGGCATCCCGCGCAGTCGTCGATGCGGATGGAACCCCCGTGCAGTTCGACGATCTCCTTCACGATGGCCAGCCCCAGCCCGGCGCCCCCCGAGTCGGCCGCCCGGCCCGCGTCCAGCCGGGAGAAGCGCTCGAACACGCGCCCCCTGGACGGCACCGGGATCCCCGGGCCCTGGTCGCCGACGGTCAGCCGCATCCCGTCCCCGTCCGCGACGCAGCTCACGGTCACCACGCCGTCGGGCGGGCTGTGCCGTACCGCGTTGTCGAGGAGGTTCGCCAGGACCTGCGCGAGCAGGTCGGGGTCGGCGCACACCGCCAGGTCGGCGGGGACCGCGGCCCGGATCACCACGTCCTCGCGGGCCAGCGCCGCCTCGCGGACCGCCTGATCGACCAGCGGCCCCAGCTCTATGGACTCCGGCTCGATCAGCCGCACGCCGGAGTCCAGCCGCGACAGGTCGAGCAGCTGGGCCACGAGGCGGCCGAGGCGCTCGGTCTGGGCGAGCGCGGTCCGCATGGTGACGGGGTCGGGGGCGGAGACGCCGTCCACGACGTTCTCCAGGACCGCGCGCAGGCCGGTGATGGGGGTGCGCAGCTCGTGGCTGACGTTCGCGACGAGCTCGCGCCGCTGCCTGTCCACCTCGCCGAGGTCGGCCGCCATCGCGTTGAACGCCCTGGCCAGCTCGCCCACCTCGTCCCGCGAGGTGGCGCTCACCCGCAGGGTGTAACGGCCCTTGGCGATCGTCTGCGCCGCGCGGGCCATCTGGCGCAGCGGCTTGGTCATCCCCATGGCCAGGAGCTGCACCATGATCAGCGCCAGGACGACGGCGACCGCGATCCGGGTCTCGCGGGAGAGGCCGGAGTTGATGCCGACCTCGTTCACCACGAACGCCGTGCCCACGGCCAGCACGATCACGATCCCGAGCTTGACCTTGATCCGGCCGAGGAAGTCGAGGGGCCTCATCTTCGCACCAGGGCGTAGCCGACCCCGTGCACCGTGCGCACCACGTCGGAGCCCAGCTTGCGGCGCAGCGCGCGGACGTGGCTGTCCACGGTCCTGGTCGCCGCCGCCTCGGAGAAACCCCACACGTCGGACAGCAGCCGGTCGCGCTCGAAGACCTGCCCGGGCCGCTCGGCCAGGCGGCGCAGCAGGTCGAACTCGGTCCTGGTGAGCTGCGCCTCGATGCCCCGCACGAACACCCGGCGGGCGGCCGTGTCGATCTCGACCTCGCCCACCCTGATCACCGTGTCCTCGACCGCGAGCTGCGAGGCGCGCTCGACCCTGCGCAGCAGCGCGTGGATCCTGGCCACGAGCTCGCGCATGCTGAACGGCTTGGCCAGGTAGTCGTCGGCCCCCACCCCGAGCCCCACCAGCACGTCGGTCTCCTCGCCGAGCGCCGTCAGCATGAGAACGGGCACCGGCCTGGCCGCCTGCATCCGGCGGCACACCTCCAGCCCGTCCAGCCCGGGCAGCAGGCGGTCGAGGATCACCAGGTCCGGATCCGCCTTGCCGTACTGGATCAGGGCGTCGTGCCCGTCGCCTGCCACCCTGACGTCGAAGCCCTCGGCGGCCAGCCTGTTCCGTACGGCCAAGGCGATCGTCGTATCGTCCTCGACCACGAGGATGCGTCGCTGCTCTGCCACGTACGAAAGACTAGAAGCGCGCTGTGCAGACGACACTCCTAAATTTGTGCACATACAGTGCAGACTTGTCGGGGTGAACACAGCCGCATACCTCCACCGCCTCGGTCTGCCCAAGCTGCTCGACGCCCCCACCAGCGCGGAGAACCTGCGGGCGCTGCATGTCGCCCACGTCGAGCAGGTCCCCTACGAGGCGCTGGAGATCTGGCTCGGCCGAGCCACGACCGTCGATCCCGCCGAGTCGGCCGGGCGCATCATCCGGGGCCGCGGCGGCTACTGCTACCACCTCAACGGCGCCTTCTCCGAGCTGGCCCGAGCGCTCGGGTACGACGTGACCAGGCACGTCGGCGGCGTGCAGAGCCGGGGCGGCGAGCCCGGCATCACCGCCAACCACCTGGTGCTCACCGCCCGCGGCCTGCCCTCCGAGGACAACCCCGGCGGCGAGTGGCTGGTGGACCTCGGGCTCGGCGACGCCCTGCACGAGCCGCTCCCGCTGGTCGCGGGCACGTACACGCAGGGCCCCTTCACGTACGTCCTGCGCCCTTCCGAGATCGCGCCCGGCGGCTGGCGGTTCGTCCACGATCCAAGTGGTTCGTTCGAAGGCATGGACTTCGGCCTGGCTCCTACCGGCATGTCGGCGTTCACCGAGATGCATCGGCACCTGACCACCTCGCCGACGTCCGGCTTCGTGCGCGTGGCCACCATCCAGCGGCGCGACGCGTACGGCGTGGACACCCTGCGCGGGCTCCAGCTGTCGCGGATCGGGCACGGCGCCAGCTCGGTCACCCTGAGCAGCGCGCGCGACTACTACGCGGCGCTGGAGGACATATTCCGGCTGCCGCTCGACGACGTGAGCGCCGCTGAGAAGGACAAGCTCTGGGGCAGGCTGCACGACGCTCACGAAGCCTGGCTGGCCGGCGACCCAGTGTGATGGCGGCGTGATGGTCTCGGCGGCGGACGGGCGCTATCGTGCACCTCGACATGGCAGAGACCAGGAAGCTGGCCGGCCGCTACCGGCTGCTCAACCCCCTGGGCGCGGGGTCCGTACGCCTGGCCTTCGACGAGTCCGGACACCGTGACGTCGCGGTCAGGGAGCTGCGCGTCCCCGCCGAGCTGCGCGAGGTGGCGCTGCAGGCGGCGCGCAGGGCGGCCGGGCTGCGGCATCCCCTGATCGTGCAGGTGCTCGACGTGGTGGTCGAGGACGGGACGCCGTGGCTGGTCATGGAGTTCGTCTCGGGGGCGTCGCTGGAGCAGACCGTGCGCTCGCGCCGGCCGCTGCCTCTCGCGCAGGCGGCCAGGGTGGGGGTCTGCCTGCTGTCCGCGCTGTCGGCGGCGCACGCGGCGGGGATCGTGCACGGCCGGGTGGACCCCGGCAACGTCCTGCTCACCACGACGGGCCGGGCGATGCTGAGCGGGTTCGGGTTCCCGAGCCTCAGCATGCTGCCGTCGGCCGATCTGTGGTCGCTGGCCGCCACGCTGCACTTCGCCGTGGAGGGCCGCCCGCCGGGCCAGGTGCCCGCCGAGGGCGCCGACCCGCTCAGAGCGCTGCTGCGGGCGATGCTGCACCCCGCGGGGCCGCCGCCGGACGCGGTGGTGCGCGAGACGCTCGAACGGCTGGCCGTGGACCGCTCCCTGGACGCCGTCCTGGCGGCGTCAGGGCCGCTGCCGCCCGCCCGGGTGGCCGCGATCGGGCTGGCCGTGATCGACCAGTTGGAAGCGGCCGGGGAGTTCCACGGCGGGGTGCAGCCGGGCAACATCATGATCGGCACGGGGACGCGGCTGCTGCCGCTGCTGCGCACGGGGACGCTGCCCGCCTACACGGCCCCGGAGGGCGCCCAGACCCTGGCCGCCGACCTGTGGTCGCTGGGTGCCACGCTCTTCACCGCCGTCGAGGGCGTCCCGCCCGCGCCGGGCGCGCCGCTCACCCGGGCGGGGGCGCTGGCCCCCGTGCTGTTCCGGCTGCTCTCGGGCCACCCGATCGACCGGCCCACCATCGACGAGCTGCGCAGGGACCTGCGCGCGATCACCGGCGAACGGCCGTGAGACGCCGCGCATTTTGCACAACAATTGCGATACATCGCGTTGTGGAACCAGAGCCATGGGTTCGTTCGTTGGACCGGCGACGCAGAATGTGGTTGAGGCGGGGCGTGCGCTCCGCGTTCGGAGGAAGTTGAGGATGTCGCCAGTCCAGAAGTACGCCATTGGCGCAGGCGCCGCCGTGTTGCTCTCGCTGATCTTCTTCGGAACCGGATGGATCACCCTGCTGGTCATCCTCGGCGTGGTCGGAGCCCCGGTGGTCGGTTACCTGATGCTCGACCCGTCGCAGCGCGAGCGGCTCAAGCGAGCCCGCAGGCGCGGCCTCGGCCGCTGAGCTCGCGCGGCGGAGGCCGCTGTCAGGCCTCCGCCGCGGCCTGCTCCGTCTGCACGCGCTGGGTCACCCTGCGCTCGACGTAGAAGGACAGGAACGGCACCGTGCCGCCGAGCATGACGCCGAGCATGTACGGCCAGCTCCAGCGTGCTTTCATGCCCAGGTTCATGACCGCGATCAGATAGATCATGTAGAGCCCGCCGTGGATGGGGGCGATGATCTTGGACATCTCCGCGTTGCCGAAACCGTAACGCAGCACCATGGCGACGCAGAGCACGAGCAGCATGACGCCGACCACGTACGCGAGCACCCGGAAGGGCTTCAGAGCCGATTCCACCGTTAACCTTCCAGAACCATCTCAGGGGACGACTTGCCGCGGTCCCGGTCGCTTCGTACGGCATCGCGGACGAAGTGGAACCACATGAAGACGGCGAATCCAGCAAAGATCCACCAGTTGGCGGCGTAAGCGAGATTACGCCAGGTAAGTGTGCCGCCCACGACCGGCGGCGCGACCTTGACCGGGGCCAGCGCGCCCGACGGCGGCTCCGCCACCACAAATCCGGTGCGCACCTTCTGCCCGGTCCACAGGTTGACCAGCTCGCCCGTGGAGACCGTCTGCACCTGCCCGGCCGGCAGGCCCTCCGTGCGCCGCTGCACGCTGTCGGTGCCCTGCTGCGGCCGTAGCCGCCCGGCCACCGAGACCCGGCCCTCCGGCACGGCCTCAGCCGCGGGGTCGCCGGCCTTGGCCGTCCAGCCCCGCACGACCGGCATCAGCGTGCCGTCGTCGAGCCTCAGCGGCGTGAGCACCCAGTAGCCGTGGTCGCGCGAGACATTGCCGCCCGGGGCGTCGACGTCGGCCCGCCGGTCGGCCACCAGGAGCTGGCGGCCGGCCTCGTAGGAGCCTTCCGCGGTGACCCTGCGGCCCACCACCTCGCCGCTCATCTGCGCGCCCACCGGAGCCAGCGTCGCGACCGCGACAGGCTCGGGATCCACGGCGGTGTGCGGCTTCCCGGAATCCTGGAAGACGCCGAGCTGCCAGCGCCCCAGCAGGATGAACGCCACCAGGACCCCGAGCGTCAGCAGGTGCAGCCCCATGACGCGTGGGGAGAACAGGGTCCTGAGCATGCTTCAAAGCTATCCGCCGGGTGGAGTGGTCCCCTAATCAGCCCATGCCAACAGATCCCACGAAATCGTGCAAATGCGGCAGGAGCTCACGCTAGGCTGCTGACCATGTCTGACCAGCATATCGACCCGGCGGGCAACACCCAGGCTTTCCGCGCGTTCGCGAGCGCGCGCGAGCAGGAGGCCGCCGCGGCCAAGCCCAAGAAGTCGCCCCTGCTCCCGATCATCGCCGTCGTCCTCGCGATCGCGATCATCGGCGTCGCCGCCTTCCTGCTGCTGCAGTAGCCGCCAGGAGGCCACACCCGCTACGGACCACCGTGGCGGGTTTTCGCCGTTCCCTGGGGGGATGTCCAAATGTGACAGGTTTCACCCTGGACGGCAGCGGGAGGCGCTTCTTACATTAGACCCAGCGTCCAATAAGTGCGCACTCCCGGAGGTCACGTGTCTGAGCCAGGGATAGTGATCATCGGTTCCGGCTTCGCCGGGATCGGCATGGCCATCAAGCTGAAGGAAGCCGGGTATCACGACTTCGTCATCCTGGAGAAGGCCCCCGAGCTGGGCGGCACCTGGCGGGACAACACCTATCCCGGTTGCGCGTGCGACGTGCCCTCGCACATGTACAGCTTCTCGTACGAGCTCAACCCCGGCTGGTCACGGATGTTCGCCCCGCAGGAGGAGATCTGGGACTACCTGCGCGCCTGCGCCGCCAAGTACGGCCTCACCCCTCATTTCCGGTTCGGCAAGCGCGTCACGGCCCTGGAGTACGACGACGAGCGGCGCGACTGGTCGATCGCCCTGGAGGACGGCGAGGCCCTGCGGGCGAAGGCCGTGATCTCGGGCATCGGCGCCCTCCATATCCCGAAATTTCCTGAAATTGAGGGGCGGGAGAGCTTCCGCGGCCCCGCCTTCCACTCCGCCGAATGGGACCACTCGGCCGACCTGACCGGCAAGCGCGTGGCCGTCGTCGGCACCGGCGCGTCCGCCGTCCAGTTCATCCCCCAGCTCGCCCCCGACGTCGCCGAGCTGACCGTCTTCCAGCGCACGCCCCCGTGGGTCCACCCCAAGCCCGACTTCGCCATCCCGCCCGCCATGCGGCGCGTCCTGCGGCTGCCGGGGATGGCCAGGACCCTGCGCGACGGGCTCTACTGGGCGCTGGAGTCCAGGGCGCTCGGCTTCGCCGTCGATCCCCGCCTGATGAAGGTCCACGAGAGGCTCGCGCTCAACCACCTGAAGGCCCAGGTCCCCGACCCCGCGCTGCGCCGCGACCTGACGCCCGGCTACCTGATCGGCTGCAAGCGCATCCTCATCTCCAGCGACTACTACCCGGCCCTGAACCGGGACAACGTCTCGCTCGTCACCGACCCGATCAAGGAGATCAGGCCGCACTCGATCGTGACCGCGTCCGGCGCGGAGCACGAGGTGGACGCCATCGTCTACGGCACCGGCTTCAAGGTCGTGGACGCGCTGGCCGAGCAGCGGATCGTCGGCCGGGGCGGCCGCAAGCTCCAGGACGCCTGGCAGGACGGCGTGGAGGCGTACTACGGGATCGCGACCGCCGGCTTCCCCAACCTGTTCTTCCTGCTCGGCCCCAACACGGGGCTCGGGCACAACTCGGTCGTGTTCATGATCGAGTCGCAGGTCCGCTACGTCATGAACTGCCTGCGCCTGCTCGCCAGAACCCAGGCCAGGGCGCTGGACGTCAGGCCGGAGGCGCAGCGCTCGTTCAACCGCGCCCTGCACGAGCGGCTCGACCCCCTGGTGTGGAACGCGGGCGGCTGCTCGTCCTGGTATCTGGACGAGCACGGAGTGAACCGGACGATCTGGCCGGGCTTCACCTTCGAGTACTGGGCGCGTACCCAGAGGGTTCAGCCGGACGCCTACGAGCTCATCTACTAGGCCATACCGCCGGCATACCGCGCCTCACTAGCGTCCCTCGTCAGACAGTGCGTCGGCACCATATGAGAGGGCACCATGCGACTGGCACATCTTGCGGACGACGGCCTTCGTCGGAGCCGCGGTCATGGGGGCATCGGCCCTGGGCGTCACGGGCGCGTCCGCGTCGGCGGCGGGCGACTGGAACTCGGCCGCGCCGACGGCCGCCACCGCGGTGAGCAACGTGTACGAGAAGACGGTCGCCGTCGCCAAGAAGAAGTACACGCTGCAGCTGCGGGTGGGCAAGTGGGGCTCGAACCGCTACTTCTGGGCCCGTGTCCCCAAGAACTCCGGCGCGAACGGCAATTCGCTCTGGCTGTCGGTCTACAACCCGAAGACGGGGAAGTGGACCAGCTCGGGGTGGCGGGCGATCAAGAACACGACCTACAGCGACGCGCACAGGGCGCGCACCGGTTACGGCTACAAGGCCTGCACTAAGCAGCCCGGCCTCGGCGGAAGCGCGGGAGTGTGCACCAGCACCTGGTGGGTGTGACGTCCTGACCGCGCGCCCTCCTGCCGGGACCGGTGGCCGCCCGGCTCCGCCCGCGCTCAGGTCCCGCTCTCGGCAGGAGGGAAGCGGTCCTGCCAGAAGGCGGCGATGGCGTCCCGTCCGGTGATCCAGACGTCGTCGCGCGCGCTGATCCGGTCGAGCACCCGGAGCAGGCCCGCCAGCCGGGCGGGGCGTCCGATGATCCGCGGGTGGAGCCCGATCGACATCATCCGCGGATGGCGCGCGCTCTCCGCCAGCAGGACGTCGAAGCAGTCGATGGCATACCGGGCGAAGTCGTCGGCCGTGAAGAACTGTCCCTTGTAGAACTTGGTGTCGTTGACGTCCAGCGAATAGGGGACGATGAGGAACGGCCGCCCGTCGACCTCGTCCCAGTAGGGCAGGTCGTCGCTGACCGACCCGGCGTCGTAGACGAGCCCGGCCCGCGCCAGCAGCGCGCGGGTGTGCACGGTGTTGGGCGGCCGGGTGAACCAGCCCTTGACCGGTCGCCCGGTGAGGCGCTCCAGCGCGGCGACGCAGTCCTCGATGTTGCGGCGTTCCTGATCCACGGTCATGCCGGTGTGCGGGATCCACCGGTAGCCGTGCCCGACCACGTCGCAGCCCCGCTGGACGATCGCCTCGGTCACGGGCGCGTTGCGCTCCAGCGCGAGGGCCGAGGCGAACACGGTGGGGACGACACCGTGGTCGTCCAGCGCCTGGAGCAGCCGCCAGATCCCGACCCGGCTGCCGTACTCGAAGGTCGACTCGGCGAAGAGCTCGCGCTCGCCGTCGGGGACGTCGTACTTCGCCTCGACCAGGGTCTCGCGGGTGGTGTCGCCGTCGAGCGCGTTGCGCTCCGCGCCCTCCTCGTAGTTGACCACGAAGTTGACGGCGAGCCGGGCGCCGTTCGGCCAGGTGAACTCCGGCGGATTCTGGCCGTATCCGACGAAGTCACGCGTTCCGGTCACGATCAGCTCCTTCACCGCCAGGCGGCGTGGTGGGGTACGTACGGGGAGGGAAGAGGTCCTCGGCGGGCAGGCCGGCGGACAGGCCGAAGAGCAGCCGGAGCCGGGCCTTGGCCGGCGACAGGATCCGCGCCGCGAGCACGCCCTCGCCGAGCAGGTGCGTCTCCGACCCGGGGCCGCCGTAGGTCCGCCGCAGGATCGGGCCGTCGGCGCAGCGGCTGGTCAGGACGACGGGCCGGCCCGACCGCACCACCCGCAGGACCGCTTCGGCCAGCGCCGGGGAGAGATGCCCGCCGCCGGTGCCCGCGACGACGAGCCCCGCCACGTCGCCGGCGATCGCGTCGACCAGCGTCCCGTCGGAGCCGGCCACCGCGACGACGAGCTCCACCTTCCGGTCCGGCGGAGCGGCGGCGGTCAGCCGGTCGGGCTCCGGCGCAGGCCCGAGCAGGAGCTCGACCTCGTTCTCGATCACGAATCCGACCGGTCCCGCGGACGGGGAGGCGAAAGCCGCGACCCGGGCGCTGTGCTGTTTGGTCACCAGCCGGGCCACGTGGATCTCGTCCTGGAACACCACCACCGGGCCGTACCGCGCCAGGGGCTCGTGCAACGCCGCGGCGACGGCGGCGACGAGGTTGGCCTGCCCGTCGGCGCCGGGCAGATGCGGCGCGCGCATGGCCCCGGTGAGCACGACGGGGACGGGGGTGTCCACGAGCAGGGCCAGCGCGTAGGCCGTCTCCTCCAGCGTGTCCGTGCCGTGCGTGATCACGACGCCGTTCGCGCCGCCGGCGATCTCGCGGCGGACGGCCTCGGCGAGCGCCCACATGTCCGCCGGCGTGACCGCCCGGCTGGAGACGGTACGCACGTCGCCCGTCCGGAGCTCGACCGGCAGGGCCCTGAGCAGGCCGGCGAGCTCGGCGGCTCCGTGGCGCGGCGTGGCCCTGCCCGCCGATGGCGCGTTGGCGATGGTGCCGCCCATCGCCAGCAGGCTCACCACCGCCCTGGTCACGGCGCTCCCCCTGACGGGCCCGCGCCGTCCGGGTCCGCCTCCAGGAGGCTGGCGCAGTCGGAGACCGTGAGCAGCCCGCCGAGCCGCTCCCACCAGGCCGCCGCCGTCCGCCGGTCGCCGACGAGCGCGGCGAACTTCTCCTGGTGCTCGGCCTCGGTGAGGGGGCGCGTGTGGTGGCCGCGCGGGTTGCGTACGGTCTCGGCGGCGGATCCGCCGCCGGTCACCACGGTCACCCGCGCCGGGGCGGAGTCAGGCCATTCGGCCTCGAACTCGGGCAGCACGCTCACCCGCACCTTCTCGGCCACGGCGGCGATCTCGGGGCGGAAGCGGAACGCCTCCACGTCGCTGCGGCCGAGCACGAGCGCCGTCGCCACGGCGTACTGCAGCGAGAACCGGCCGGACAGGTCGTTGGCGACCGGCTGCCGGTCGATCTTCAGGTTGACGGACACCGTTTCGACCAGCACCTCGCGGATCTCCTCCGGGCGGACGGGCGCGAGGGCCAGCCCCGCCTCCACGGCGCTGTGCGACAGGGCGCAGGCGCTGTGGACCTTGAAGTAGTTGCGGGTGATGCCGAGGTCGTCGTAGCGCAGCGGCGCGGTGAGCGCCGCCTCGTCGGCGAGCTCGCCGGCCACCTGGCCGAACGCCACCTCCAGCGCGCCGGCCGAGCCGGTGAACCCGGCTCGGGCCAGGGCGGAGGCCCGCACGCCGCTCTGCGCGGCGTGGCCGGTGTAGGCGTTGCGCGCCGTCGCGCCGTCGTAGCAGGACTGCCACACGGACAGCAGCGGGCTCGTCGCCGCGATTTCGGCCGCCGTCACCGGATCGGTCCCGTCGAGAAGTGCCACGGCGACCGCGGCGCCGACCGCGCCGATGTGCCCGTGCGGGTGGACGCCCTGCCGCAGGCGGAACGCCCGGAAGAGCCGGCTGCTGACCTCATACCCAGCGAGGACCGCTCGTACGAGGTCGGCGCCCGTCGCGTGCGCGCGTTCGGCGACCGCGAGGGCCGCGGGGATCACGTGCATCCCGGGATGGCCGGTGGGCCGCATGCCCTCGTCGAGTTCGAGGCTGGTTCCCGCGGTCGCGTTGATGAACGCGGCGTGCGCCGGATGCGCCCGCCGATGAGGCGTCGTGAGCACCGTCGCCGTGTGCCCCGCCCCGGCCCGATCCACCGGGGTCACCAGCGCGTCGTGCTCGTCGAGAGCCACCAGCGCGGCGATCTCCGGCGTCCTGGCCCCGGCGGTGGCGACCGCGACGGTGTCGGCGATGACGAGCAGGGCCCGGCGCAGCGTCGGCTCGGGAACGTGCGCGAGGTCCAGCTCGCTCGCCACCCGGACGGCGGTGTCGATGGCGTGCGCGGAGCCGCTCACCGTTCGAGCTCCAGGTGCCGGGTCTCGCCGAGGATCCACACGGCGACGGCGCTGATGACGGTGACCAGCACCACGTAGGCGCCGACGGCGTACATCCCGACCGCGCCGAACAGCGCGATGGCGATGAACGGGGCCACCGCCGCGCCGAGCAGCGATCCGGCCTGGTTGGCGGCGGTGATGCCCGAATAGCGGGTCGCGGTGGGGAACAGCTCGGCGAAGTAGACGCCGATCGGGGCGTAGGCGCAGCCCACGGGGAAGGCGAGAATCGCCAGGCCGACGGCGAACAGGATGGGCGAGCCGGTCTCGATGAGGGCGATCGCGGGGAAGACGATGACCAGGATCCCGCCGAACCCCAGCAGCAGCGCCGTACGCCTGCCGCGCTTGTCGGCGATCCCGGCGGACAGCCGCAGGCCGATGCTGTACGACCCCGCCGAGACGAGCACCGCGGTGAGCGCCGCCGCCTGATCGATCTTCAACGGCCCGGTCGCGTGCGAGAGCAGGAAGACGAAGGCGACGTAGAAGGTCGCGCTCACGGTCACGTACGCGAGGGTCGCGAGTGCGACGGTGCGCCGCGCCTCGCGCAGCACGGTCGCGATCGGCAGCCGGGTGCCGGTGGTGCCGCCGGCCTTCTTGCCGGCCTCGAAGATCGGCGACTCGTCGATGCGCAGCCGCATCACCAGCCCGACGACGATCAGCACGGCGCTGGAGAGGAAGGGCAGCCGCCAGACCCACTCCACGTAGGTCTGGTGCGGGACCAGGAGGGTAACGACCAGCAGGACGGCCGTGGACAGCGCGAGCCCGGCGGTGACGCCCTGTTGCGCCCAGCTCGACAGCCGCGCCCGCCGGTCCGGCGGCGCGAACTCGGTCGCCATCAGCACGGCGCCACCCCATTCACCGCCCACCGCGGCGCCCTGCACGAAGCGGAGCACGACGAGCAGGATCGGGGCCAGCGCGCCGGCCGTGGCATAGGTCGGCAGCACGCCCACGAGCACCGTGCTGGCGCCCATCAGCAGCAGGGACGCGATCAGCGTCGTCTTCCTGCCGACCCGGTCGCCGTAGTGGGCGAAGATCAGGCCGCCGATCGGCCGGGCGATGAAGGCCACCGCGATGGTCGCGAAGGAGGCGAGCGTCGCCGCGACCGGGGACATCGCGGGGAAGAACTGGGTGCCGAACACGAGCGTCGCGGTGCTCGCGTAGATGTAGAAGTCGTACCACTCGATCGTGGTCCCGATGAACGCCGCCTTGGCGACCCGGGAGGCCTCTGCCGGAGTGGGGGTTCTGCTGTCGAGGCCGCCGTCGCTGGTGCCTGTCCGCGTCATCGTCGTTCTCCTTCAACATCCGGCGAGGAACCTCGCAGGCGAGCGGCTATGTCGGCGAACGCCCGGTTTTGAGCGTCCGGATCGATGTGGACGTCGAACAGGACCGGCCCGGTCTCCTCGGCGAGCACCTGCGACAGGAGGGGGAGATCCGTGGCGCATCCGATGGAATGCGCGGGTATCCCGAAGCCTCTGGCGATGCTCGCGATGTCCGGCCACGTGTGCTCGGACTCCGCGATGGGGAACCCCTTGGCCCTGAGGCTGTGACGCTCCTGGCCGTACCCCCCGTCGTTCATGACCACCACGGTCAGCGGCAGCCCGTAACGCCGGACCGTGGCGAGCTCGTTGAGGCTCATCATCAGGCACCCGTCGCCGAGCACCACCGTGACCCGCTCGCCCTCCCTGGCGAAGGCCGCGCCGATGCTCACGCCCAGGGCCTGGCCTATCGCGCCGAAGTCGTGCGTGAAGGCGTAGCGGCGGGGATCCCAGCTGCGCAGCGTCTGCTGCGCGTAGGAGCCGAAGTGGCCGGCGTCGACGACCAGCAGGCGTTCCTCGGGCAGCGCGGCGTCGAGGGCGTCCACGACCTGCTGCGGGTGGACCGGTGACGTGCCGGCCGGGGACGAGGCCCCGGCGCTCTCCTCGGCGGGAGGCGTCCAGCCGGCGCGCGGGCCGGCGGCGGCCAGCCGGTCACGCAGGACGGCCGCGGTCTTGACGGCGTCACCGACGACGGAGACGTCCGGCCGCGAGTGCCGGCCCATCGCCTCGGCGTCGTGATCGACGTGCACGATCACGCCCCCGGTCAGGCCGCCGTCGGTGGTCCACTGGTTCGCGGTGGCGCCCAGCACGAGAACGCAGTCGGCGGCGGCCAGCGCGCGGGAGGCGGCCCGGGTGCCGAGCCCGCCGGCCACGCCGAGGCTGCGAGGATGGCGGGCGAGCAGGCCCTTGGCCTTGAGCGAGGTCGTGATCGGCGCCCCCAGCAGGTCGGCGAGCTCGCCGACCGGCTCGGCGCCGGCGCCCGGCGGCACGCCGCGGCCGACGAGGATCACCGGCCTGCGCGCGGCGGTGAGCGCCGCCACGGCCGCGTCCACGGCCGTGGGATCCGGTGCCGGGCCCGCCGGCGGCTCGTCGGCCGGCTTGTAGGGCTCGGTGTCCGGGGGCACCGGGGCGAGCAGGACGTCGGTGGGGGCGTTCAGCACCGCGGGGCCCTTGCCGTACCGGACGTGCCGGAACACCGCGCCGGTGTCGGCGTGCACCGTGCCGGGCCGGTGGAGCGGCCGGAACATGGCGCCCGTGGACCGGATGAACGCCTGCTGGTCGAACCGCTGCGGATGGTTCAGGTCTCCGGTCGGCGTGTCGGGGGCGATGAGCACGACGGGCGAGCGGGCGGCCACCGCGGTCAGCAGCGACGTGGCCGTGTTGCTCAGCCCGGGGCCGTGGGTCACGCTCGCGACTCCGGGCTTGCCGGAGAACCGGGCGTAGCCGTCGGCCATCGCGACCGCGCCCTGCTCGTGGCAGGCGTGCACCAGTTTGATCCGCCCGGTCATCGAGACCTTGGTGAGCAGATCCAGGTTTCCGTCTCCCATCAGTGCGAAGACCACCTCGGTGCCTTCGGCGATCAGCGCTGCTGTGACAGCATCCACAACCGTTCCATCTCGCATGGGATGCGACTGTACTCGACCGTATTCATAACTACAAGGAAAAGTTTTCCCTTGGATAGGAGGCCTTTCAACTGCGGAAACAGCTCGTTCACGGCCCGACATCCCCTGGTTTCCAGCCCGTTGCCGAGGTTGGCTGACAGGCTTGGAGTACCCCGGGATTCAGTTGTATTCTGTGACCTATGGACGAACCTCTACCACCTCGCGACGACGCGCCGGCGATCACGCTCCCCGGCAACAGGCCCATCGCCGACGAGCTGTACGAATACCTGCGGCAGGCGATCATCCGCGGCGAGCTGCCCGAGGGCATGCGCGTGGTCGAGGGCGACATCGCGGCGCGGGCCAACGTGAGCCGCACGCCCGCGGGGCAGGCGCTGCGCCGCCTCCAGTCGGACGGCCTGCTGCGCGCCTCCCAGCACGGCCTGCTCGTCAACGAGCTCTCCGCGGACGAGCTGTCCGAGACGTGCACCGTCCGCGACGCGCTGGAGGCGCTGGCCGCCCGGCTCGCCGCCTCCACCCGCACCGATCTGGACATCGCGCTGATGGAGGAGCTCACCGAGCGGTTCGAAGCGGCCATGGGCGGCGACGTCTCCGAGATCGTCGAGCTCAACCACGCCTTTCACGACGCGGTGTGGGACGCGGCACGCAACTCATCGCTCAGGCGTTTCCTGCAGCAGACGCGCTCCCTGATCGAACGGCTCAACTCCACCACGCTGAGCTCGGAGGCCCGCCAGAAGCAGGCGCTGGAGGAGCACCGGGCGATCCTGGCGGCGATCGCCGCGCGCGACGCCGACACCGCGGAGAGCGTGACGCTGCAGCACTTTCACAAGGCGACGGCCATCCGGATCCTCTCCAAGCGAGTCCACGCCCGGTCGAATCCGACGGCCGGCTGACCCTTCCCCACCCGGACTCTGCGCGGGCCCGGGTACGAAGCCCGAGGCGTCTCCCGCGACCAGGCCGGCGAGGTGATGCCGGGGTTGTTCGCCGCCGGCCTGGTAGCGGGGAGACGGGGCTAGGGGCTCATCTGCCCGGCGCCACCACCATCGCGCTGCCGCCGCCGCGCCTGACCGGCTCGGCCACCGCCTGGATCCGGCCGCGTCCGACGAACTCCAGCGCCGTGGCGGCGCCGATCTCCGGGTTGAGCACGAAGCTGTGCCCCTTGGCCTCCAGCTCGGCCCGGTACCTGTCCAGGAATGCCTGCTCGGCCTGCGTCTGCGCGGTGTTGCGCTGGGTGGCGCGCGGCGCGGCGAGGGCGTCCGGCAGGCTCATGCCGAGCTCGTAGCGGTTGACGAGGATCTGCAGCACGGTCGTGATGATCGTCGAGCCGCCGGGCGAACCGGCCGCCAGCACCGGCTTGCCGTGGTCGAACACCAGCGTCGGCGCCATCGACGAGCGCGGCCGCTTGCCGGGGGCGGGCAGGTTCGGGTCGCCGGGGGCCGGGCCGAACGTGAAGTCGGTCAGCTCGTTGTTGAGCAGCACGCCGCGCCCCGGCACGACGATGCCGTTGCCGCCGGTGGACTCGATGGTCAGGTTGTAGGCGATCACGTTGCCCCAGCGGTCGGCGACCACCAGGTGGGTGGTCTCCGGTCCCTCGTCCGCGACCGGGGTGGCGGTGCCCGTCGGCCGGGCGCACGACTCGTACGAGCCGTCCGGGTTGCCCGGGGCGGCCGGGTGGGCCATCGCCGTGGCGCCGACCAGGCAGGACCGCTCCTTGGCGAAGCCGTCGGACAGCAGCTCCTTGAGCGGGACGCCCGGGAGGTCACCGACGTACTTGCCCCGGTCGGCGAAGGCCAGCCTGGACGCCTCCAGATATTCGTGCAGGCCGACGCTGGGCAGCGCTTCGAGGATGTTGAGCGCCTCGCCGACCGTCGAGCCGCCGGAGGACGGGGGCGCCATGCCGTACACGTCCAGGCCGTTGTAGGAGATCTTGGTGGGCTCGCGCAGGAGCGCCCGGTAGGCCCGCAGGTCCGACAGCTCCATCAGGCCGGGCCGGACGTTGCGGGCGCTGCCGGGGGTGACCGGCGGCTGCTTGACGGTCGCCACGATCTCCGCGCCGAGCCGGCCGCCGTACAGCCAGTCGGGGCCGCGCTTGCCGAGCTCCCGGTACGTGGCGGCGAGCTCGGGGTTCTTGAAGACCGAGCCGACGGGTGGCGGGGCGCCGTTCGGCAGGTAGAGCTTGGCCGTGGTCGAGATGTCCGCGAAGCGGGCGGCGTTCGCGGCGGTCTGGTCGTAGAAGGTCTGGTCCACGACGAAGCCCTTGGAGGCGACCTCGATCGCGGGCTGGAGTGCCTGTTTGAGGGAGAACGTACCGAATCGGCGCAGGGCCAGGTCCCAGTTCGCGACCGTGCCCGGCACCCCGGCCGACAGGCCGCTGGTCACGCCCTCCTCGAACGGGATGCCTTCCAGCGTCGTCGAGGTCATGGCCTGCGGTGCGGTCTCGCGGCCGTCGATCGTGAAGACCTTACGCTGCCTGGCGTCGTAATAGACCATGAAGCCGCCGCCGGCCAGGCCCGCGGAGTACGGCTCCGTGACGCCGAGCACCGCGCCGGCGGCGACGGCGGCGTCCACGGCGTTGCCGCCCTTCCTGAGCACGGCGATGGCGGCCTTGCTGGCGTCGAGGTCGACGGTGGCGACGGCACCGCCGTACCCCTCGGCGACCGGGACTTTCTGCTGTGGTTGTGCCAGCGCGGGTGGCGCGGACACGAGAGAGACGAGGACTGCTGCTGCGGGAACGATCACTCGGCGCATGGTGTCCACGATGGCCCAGGTACGCCCATCGTGGTAGGGCCCCCTCACACGCAGGGGTGATGCGCTGGTCAGAGGGGTGATCTAGCGTAGGGGCGTGCGTGGGAAGTATGGATTCGACCCCTATCTCGCCCTGATCGTGGCCGCCGCCCAGATGGTGATCGCCAAGGGCGCCTCGTGGGGGCAGCAGGCGTTCAGGGAGCCGCTCGACCCCTACGCCTACGCGCTGCTGCTGGTCGGGCCGCTGGCGATCCTGGCGCACCGCCGCTTCCCGCTGGTCTCGACCGCCGCCGCGCTCGCCGCGTGCGACCTGTTCCTCGTCGGCGGGTACGCCTACGGCCCGAGCTTCATCAGCCCGGGAGTCCTGCTGTTCCTGCTGGTCACGCGGGGCAAGCGGGTGATCGCCTGGGGCATGGCGGGGATGACGCTGCTGTCGTTCCTCAGCTACGCCTGGCTGGTCGGCAACCGCGACCTCTTCCACAACGTGTGGATACTCACCTTCATCATGCTGCTGATGGTGCTGGCCGAGCTGGTCAGGATCGTCAAGGAGCGGCGGGCCGAGCGCGGGCGCACCGCCGAGGAGGAGGCCAGGCGGCAGGCCAGCGAGGAGCGCCTGACCATGGCGCAGGAGCTGCACGACGTGCTCGCGCACAACATCTCGCTCATCCATGTCCAGGCGTCGACCGCGCTGCACCTCATCGACGACAACCCCGAGCAGGCCCGCACCGCCCTGGCCACCATCAAGACGGCCTCCAAGGAGGTACTCGGCGAGATGCGCTCGGTGCTCAACGTGCTGCGCGAAGGCGCACCCCGCTCCCCGACCGCCGGGCTCGACCGCCTCGACGAGCTCGTCGAGCGCTCGGGGCTGCAGGTGACGCTCAAACGCGTGGGCTCGCGCCCGCTGCCGCCGCAGGTCGAGCGGGCGGCGTACCGGATCGTGCAGGAGTCGCTCACGAACGCCGCCCGCCACGCCCCCGGCTCCGAGGTGACCGTGCGCCTGGAGTACGGCACCCAGGAACTGGCCGTCCTCGTGCGGGACAGCGGCGCGACCACGCCTGCGGTACTGTCCGAGTCCGGCAGCGGCAACGGCATCCCCGGCATGCGCGAACGGGCTTCCGCGCTGGGCGGCTCGCTGGTCGCGGGCCCGCTGCCGGTCCCTGGGGGCACCGGTTTCCAGGTCGAGGCCCGCCTGCCACTACCCGAGGAGACGTCATGATCAAGGTGCTGCTGGCCGACGACCAGGCGCTGGTCCGGGCGGGGTTCAAGGCGTTGCTGAACGCCCAGCCGGACATGACCGTGGTGGCCGAGGCCGCCGACGGCGCCGAGGCGGTGCGGCTGGCCGGCGAGCACCAGCCTGACGTGGTGCTGATGGACATCCGCATGCCGGGCACCGACGGGCTGACCGCCACCCGCATGATGCCGCCGGGGCCGCACATCATCATCCTGACGACGTTCGAGCTGGACGAGTACGTCTTCGAGGCGCTGCGCGGCGGGGCCAGCGGCTTCCTGGTCAAGGACACCGAGCCGGCCGAGCTGATCCAGGCGGTCCGGGTGGTGGCGGCGGGCGAGGCGCTGCTGTCGCCCAGCGTGACCCGCCGCCTGATCGCCGAGTACGCCTCCCGCGCCAAGGAGCCGATCGCCGCCGACGGCCTCGACCAGCTCACCGACCGCGAGCGCGAGGTGCTCTCCCTCGTCGGCACCGGCATGACCAACGACGAGATCGCCGCGAAGCTGTTCATGTCGCCTGCCACGGCCAAGACGCACGTGTCGCGGGCGATGATGAAGCTGCACGCGCGCGACCGCGCCCAGCTCGTCGTGATCGCCTACGAGTCCGGCCTGGTCAAACCCGGCTGGCTCTGAGCCCGCTCAGGCGTGGGCGGGTGCGCCGGCGAACCACTTCCCGGCGGCCTGGGCCAGCCCGTCCGTGCCCGCCCAGGCCACGTACCCGTCGGGGCGGATCAGCAGCGCCCCTGCGGGCGGATCGTCGCAGCGGGCGCGGACGACGTCGATCCAGCCGGCGCAGTCGCCGGGCACGGTGCCGCCGCCGCCCAGGTCGAGCAGCACGGGCCGGGCCGCGCGCATCAGCTCGGCCACCCGCCGCCCGTCCGCCAGCACCAGATCCGGGACGAACCGGCCGACCAGCGGATGCTCGCCGCCTGGGAGATTGCCGGAGCCGTAGCGGGTGTCGGAGCCGTGCAGCATCGCGGCCAGGTGGCGGGCGGCCTGCTCGTGCGCGAACACCTCGGTGAGCAGGGCCCGCAGCGCCTCGCCGTCCTCGCCCTCCACCCGGTCGAGCGCCGCCTGCGCCCGGGTCTGCATCAGCGCCCGCTCCGCGACGGGCCTTCGCTCGGACTCGTACGTGTCCAGCAACCACTCCGCCCCCCGCCCGCGCAGCCTGGCGGCCAGCTTCCAGGCGAGGTTGGCCGCGTCCGTCATCCCGACGTTGAGCGCCGAGCCACCGGCCGGGAACAGGTGAGCCGCGTCCCCCGCCAGGAACACCCGCCCCGCCCGGTACCGCTCGGCCAGCCTGGCCTGCGAGACCGTGGCCGACAGCCAGATCGGCTTGCCCAGCGGCAGGTCCTCGCCCAGCACCCGGCGTACGGCCGCCATGAACTCCTCCCGCGTCACGGGCCCGCCCGAGTACGCCCCCTTCTCCCGCACCCCGGCGATGACCACGCCCGGCTGGAGCGAGGTGAGCAGCACGCGGCCGTACGGCCTCCGATTCCAGCCCGGTTGCAGGCCGCTCACCTGCGGGGACTCGAAGACGCTCACGTCGGCGGCGAAATGCCCCATCCGCAGCACCTCGTCGTCGGTGGTGCCGGGGAAGCCGACGCCGGCCAGCTCACGCAGCCGGCTCCGCCCGCCGTCGCCGCCCACGACGTACCGCGCCCGCACCTCCCGGCGCCCGCCTTCGACGCCCGGCCCGTCTCCGGCGCCCGGCCCGCCTTCGACGCCTGGCCCGACTTCGATGCCCAGGGTCACGCCGTGCTCGTCCTGGGCCAGCGAGACCACCTCCTGCCCGCGCCTGATCTCGGCCCCGAGCTCGGCCGCCCGCTCGGCCAGCAGCCGCTCCAGCCTGGGCTGCTGGATCATCAGCAGTCGCAGCGGGATGTCGTCCAGCCCCGCGAACCGCAGCGGCACCGACCCGAACGGGAACCCGGGAGCCCGCCCGGAGAACGGGCTCCCGGCGCTGAAGCGCTCCAGCAGGCCGCGATGGTCGAGCAGGTCGATGATCTGCCCGCCCAGTCCGTTCGCCTTGGGGAGGTCGCCGGGCTCCGGTCTCTTGTCCAGCACGATCGGGCGGATCCCCGCCAGGCCCAGCTCGCACGCGAGCATGAGGCCGACAGGGCCCGCACCTACGATCAGCACATCTTCCATGCCTGTCAGGCTAGATTGACAAAATCCGAGCTGTCAAGCTAGCCTGACAACGTGGACGTAACAGAGCTGTCCGAGCGGATCAGGTCGAGCGACCCCGCCATGGGCCTGCGGGCGGTGGGCGCGCTGCACCGGCTGGCCGAGCAGGTCGAGGCGATGTCGGTGGCGCTGGCCAGGGAGCAGGGCTGGACCTGGGAGCAGATCGGCGACGCGCTCGGCATGTCGCGGCAGTCGGTGCACGCCAAATACGGAAAGTGAGGGTCACACCATGTTCGGCAGCAAGAAGAGCCCGTTCGCGGTGGTGGTCAAGGCCGCGTTCGAGGAGGCGAGGCAGCGCGGCGACCGGCGCCTCGGCACCGAGCACCTGCTGCTCGGCCTCCTGCACCACGGCGACTCCGCCCAGGCGCTGGGCGTCGACCTCGCCACCGCGCGCACGGCGCTCGACGAGCTCGACCGGGCGGCGCTGCGCATGCTGGGCCTGGAGGTCGGCGACATGCCGCCGGCCAAGGCGCCGCGCAAGCATCCGGCGGTCCCCGGCACCGCGCTCACGTCGAGCGCCCGCGCGGCCATCAACCGCGCCATCAAGGCCACGACGTCGAAGACCCGCTCCGCCCAGGCTCCCCGCCAGCTCGTCCTCGCCCTGCTGGCCCAGGACCGCCCCGACCCGGTCGCCGAGCTGGTCGACCAGCTCGGCATCGACCGGTCGGCCGTACGCAGCCGAATCGAATAGCGCGACGAACGGCCCGCGCCCGCCGCATCGAAAGATGCGGGCCCACACCTCCCAAGCCGCCGTGTCGAATACACGGGCTCCCAACCCCGAGCGGCCGTACGCCCGCCGCGTCGCAAGACGCGGGCGCGCACCCCGGGGGTGACCACAGCGTGGGGGAAATTTGGTTGTACGCCCATCGATGGCCCTGACAAGGTCAAAGAATGCGCCGCACATACGACGATCTCGTCCAAGAGGCGGACACCGTCTCCGTGGACGGCTGGGACTTCTCGTGGCTCGACGGCCGGGCCACCGAGGAGCGGCCCTCGTGGGGTTACACCAGGCTCCTCGGCCGGCGGATGGCCGATGCGCGGGCCGCGCTCGACATCCAGACCGGCGGCGGCGAGATCCTGGCCGGGCTGCCGGTCCTGCCGCCCGTGACCGTCGCCACCGAATCGTGGCCGCCCAACCTGAAGCTGGCCGCCTCCCGGCTGCGCCCGCGCGGCGCGTGGGTGGTGGCCGACGACGAGGAGCCGCGGCTGCCGTTCGGCAGCGAGGTCTTCGACCTGGTGACCAGCCGCCACCCCGTGGAGACGTGGTGGACGGAGATCGCCCGCGTGCTGCGGCCCGGCGGGACCTACTTCTCCCAGCAGGTCGGGCCGTGGAGCGTCGCCGAGCTGACCGACTACTTCTACGGTCCGCACGACGGCTCCAGCCGCGATCCGGGCAGGGCCCGGCAGGCGGCCGAGTCCGCCGGGCTGGAGGTGGTGGACCTGCGCTCCGAGCGGTTGCGGATGGAGTTCCGCGACATCGGAGCGGTGATCTACTTCCTGCGGAAGGTGATCTGGATCGTGCCGGGGTTCTCCGTCGCGCGCTACCAGGACAAGCTGCGGGCGCTGCATGACCGCATCGAGGCCGACGGGCCGTTCATCGCGCATTCGTCCCGGTTCCTCATCGAGGCGAGGAGACCCGGTGGCCAGGCTGCGTGACGTCGTGGTCGACTGCGTGCACCCGGCGTCGCTGGCCAGGTTCTGGGCCGCGGCGCTCGACGGTTACGCCGTGGCGCCCTACGACGAGGCCGAGCTGGCGCGGCTGCGCGGCAAGGGGGTCGAGGATCCGGAGGACGATCCCACGGTCCTGGTCGAGGGCGGGTCGCCGCGGCTGTGGTTCCAGCGGGTGCCCGAACGCAAGATCGTCAAGAACCGCCTCCACCTCGACCTGCGAGCCGACCACCTCGATACCGAGATCGACCGGCTGACCGGGCTGGGGGCGACGTTGCTGGCCACGCACGACGACTGGGTGGTCATGGCCGACCCGGAGGGCAACGAGTTCTGCCTGGCCTAGGCGCTAGGCGAAGTCGGCCGCGTGGTCTCTGGCCCACTGCGCGAACGTACGGGCGGGGCGTCCCGTCACCTCCTCCACCGTCGTCGTGAGCGCGGGCGGCGGGCCGTCGAACATCCGGGCGTAGCCGTCGAGCAGCGCGTCGGCGAACGAGTCCGGGAAGGAGCCGTCGGCCAGCAGCCGCCGCCGCTCCTCCGCGCGGGTCAGCTCCTGCCAGCGCAGCGGGCGGCCGAGCGCCTCGCCGATGATCCGTACCTGTTCGGCTTGGGTCAGCACCTGCGGGCCGGTCAGCACGAGCCGGGCCCCGTCATACCCCGGCGAGGCCACGGCGCGGCCAGGAGAGGCCCCGGCGCGGCCAGGAGAGGCCCCGGCGCGGTCCGGCGCGGTCCCGGCGGGGTCCGGCGCGGTCAGGGCTCGGGCGGCGACGGCGGCGATGTCGCGCTCGTGCAGCATCGCCATCGGCACGGCCCCGTACGCGCCACGCACCACGTTCCCCGCCCGGATCTGGCCGGCCCACCAGAGCACGTTCGCCGCGAACGTGCTCGGCCGGAGTATCGTCCAGGCCGGCCCCGCCTGCTCGACGCACTGCTCGACCTCCTGGTGCGAGCGGCCGACGAAGGAGTCGGGCTGGTCGCGTACCGCGCCCGACGACAGCAGGACGATGCGGCGCGCGTGCCGCCCGATCGCCTTGACCACGGCGGGCGCGGCGTCGGCGGTGTGGAAGGGCCAGACGAGGAACGCGGACTCGACGCCGTCCAGGCAGTCGCCGATGGTTTCGAGGTCGCCCCGCACGACCTCGGCCGCCCGCGGCAGTCCGGCGGTGGCGGGGTCGCGCCGGGTCAGGGCGCGTACGGGCAGGCCCGCTTCGACGAGCTGGTGGACGAGCGGCCGGCCGACGTTCCCGGTGGCTCCTGTTACGAGGATCATGCGGTCAAGCCTGGCCACGGCACCCGGCGAGCCGCGCTTCCAGGCGAGGTTCCGGCCGATATCCTCCAGCCGCATAGGCTGATGCGATGGAATCCGCCACCCTCGACGGCACCGACCGCGCCCTGGTGCACGCGTTGCAGCTCGACGGCCGGGCCCCGTTCGCCAGGATCGCGGACGTGCTGGGCGTCTCCGAGCAGACCGTGGCCCGCCGCTACCGGAAACTGTCGGCGGCCGGCGTGATCAGGGTGGTCGGCGGGCTGGACGGCGCGCGGCTCGGCCACACGCCGTGGACCCTGCGCGTACGCTGCACCCCCGACGCGGGGACGGCCGTGGCCGAGGCGCTGGCCAGGCGGCCGGACACGTACTGGGTGCACCTGCTGTCCGGCGGCACCGAGATCTCGTGCTTCACGCAGTCCCCCGACGCGGTCCTGCTGGAGAAGCTGCCGCGCACCGGCCGAGTCCTGGACATGACCGCGCACGCGCTCCTGCACGGCTTCGCCACGCCGGACGGCTGGCCGGGCCTGGCCTGTCTGAGCGAGGAGCAGGCCGCGCGGCTGCGCCCCGCGCCGCCGGACGGGCGCGACGGCCTCCTCCCCGAGGAGGAGGACCGCCCCCTCCTCGACGCGCTGGCCAGGGACGGCCGGGCCGGGTACGCCGAGCTGGCCGGGGCCACCGGCTGGTCGGAGTCGACCGTCAAGCGCCGGCTCGGCCTGCTCAGGGCCTCGGGCGCGCTCCGCGTCCAGCTCGACTACTCCCCCCGGCTCCTCGGCTACCGCGCCGAGGCCAGGTTGTGGGTGTCCGTACGCCCGTCCGCGCTGCTCGACGTGGCCAGGACCCTGTCGGGCCATCCAGAGATCTCCTTCGCCGCCGTCACCACAGGCCCGACGAACCTCCTCGCCACCGCCGTCTGCCGCGACAACGCCGGCCTGTACCGCTACCTCACGGAGCGGGTCAGCGCACTCGACGCGATCCAGACCCTGGAGACCGCCCCGGTCCTGCGGACGATGAAACGCACCGGCGTCCTACCCCCGCAGGCGTACGGCCGGCCCGCCTGAGCACTCCCCGGGGCGCAGCGAGAACGCCGCCCGGTGTCCGATTCGGCGCGTCCCCGTCCGGCGGACCCTTGGAGTACACGTCAAGGAGGAGACATGCACACCATCACCGAATGGGGCACGCAGTGGGGCCCGCACTGGGCCGGCGGCGGCTTCTCGCCGATCGTCCCGCTCGTCTGGGGCCTGTTCTGGGTCGCCGTCGTCGCGTTCGCGATCACGGCCAGGCGCAGGGGCTGGTGGGGCTCCCGCCACGCGCCCGCACCCGCCGCGGCCGGCCCGACCGCCGCCGCGGAGCAGATTCTCGCCGAGCGGTACGCTCGCGGCGAGATGAGCGACGACGAATACCTCGAAAAGATATCCGTTCTCAAAGGCGGCTCAGCATAAACATCACTAAGGGTGC
This sequence comes from Nonomuraea zeae, assembly GCF_005889725.1. GTDB lineage: Bacteria > Actinomycetota > Actinomycetes > Streptosporangiales > Streptosporangiaceae > Nonomuraea > Nonomuraea zeae. The sequence goes on along the minus strand of NZ_VCKX01000054.1, from coordinate 16,722 downwards.
AATTAGTGTCACTGGCCGCATCCATGATGCCGCGTTACGTTTCGTATACGGCTTCATAGAGAGTGGGGACAAGAATGCAGTCCATCGCCAGGTTCTGCGGCCAGTGCAGTTGCGGGTGCCCCGAGCTGTTCGTCGACCACACGGCGCCTGAGGAGCGCCAGGTGGTCATCACCGACGACTTCGGGCAGCGGGTCGAGATGAGCCTCGACCAGTTCGGCTCGATCGTGGAGGCCGCCAAGAGCGGCGCTCTGGACGGCCTGGCGCTCGTCCACTGAGCGCTCAGGTCGCCGCCCTGCTCGCCGGCGGAGTAGCCGCCGGGCTCCTGGCAGGGACCGCCACGTGCACGGCGACGCAGGGCGGGCTGCTCATGGGCCTGGTCGACCACTGCCACGGTCGCGACCCCGCGCTGGTGGGCTGGTTCCTGGCGGGGCGGCTGGCCTCCTACACCACGGGCGGGGCGCTGCTCGGCCTGCTCGGCTCGGTCGTCAGCCTGCCGCCCCAGGTGCGGGCGGTGCTGCTGGTCGCGGCCGGCCTCACCGTGATCGTTTTCGCCGTCCGGCTCATGAGACGCGGGCGCTCCGACTGTGCGGCGCCGTCACACGCCGTGTCCTCCCGCTACAAGGCGCCCCTGCTGGGCGCGGCCACCATCCTGGTGCCCTGCGGCGTCACGCTCGGCGTGGAGATGATCGCGATCTCCAGCGGCTCCCCCGTGGCGGGGGCGGCGGCCATGGCGGGGTTCGTCGTCGGCACCGCGCCCGCGTTCGCGCTGCTCGGATACGTGCTGCGGCGCATCTCGCGGACCCGGCTGGCCCGGTTCGCCGGGGTCGCGGCCATCGCCGCCGGGCTCTGGACGGCGGGCGCGGGGGTGAACCTGGGCGGCTGGCTCCCCGGCCCCGCCGCGCCCCCGGCGGCCGGCCCCGGGGCCGAGACGGTCACGATCTTCGCCACCCGCGAGGGCTACCGGCCCGCGATGGTGACGGCGCGCGCGGGCGTGCCGGTCGAGGTGGTCTTCAAGCTGGTGGACCAGGGCTGCACGGGCACGGTGACGATCGACGGGCGCGACGTGACGCTGCCCGCCACCGTGCGCCTGCCGCCGCAACGGCCCGGGTCGCTGCGGTACGTCTGCGGGATGGGCATGTATACGGGCTTCATCAACTTCTCGTAAGGCTTGTCGGCGATTACCGTTCGCGAGCGCACGATCACGTGCCAGTCTGTCGCCATGTCCTGGCAAGGAGAGGTGGCGGCGCCGGCCGTACCGGCCCCGCGCGTGGGAGACGAGCCCGAATTGCTGAGCGCCGCGCGGGCGGGCGACGCGCAGGCCGCGCACCGGCTGGGCAAGCTCTACGCGCAGCACGGCGACCGGGCGGCGGCCAGGCTCTGGTGGGAGCGGGCCGCCGCGGGCGGAAACGTCGACAGCGCCTACAACCTGGGCATCTGGCACGAGAAGCACGGCAGCCTGGAGGAGGCCGTCACCTGGTACGAGATCGCCGCCGGCACCGGCGACGCCGAGGCCGCGGCGAACCTGGCCACGCTCCTGCTGGAGCAGCGCGGCGACCTCGACGCCGCCAGGGGCTGGTTCGAGAGCGCGGCGCGCGCGGGGTCCAGGACCGCCGCGCGCAGGCTGGCGCTGCTGTGCGAGGACGCGGGCGAGCTCGTGGCGGCACGCGAGTGGCATCGGCAGGCCGCCGTCGACGGCGACGTGGCCTCGGCGCACGACCTCGGCTTCCTGGCCTACTCCTCGGGCGACGACGAGGAGACCGTGCGCTGGTGGGAGTACGCGGCCAGGGGCGGCCACCCGGACTCCGCGTACTGCATGGGCCTCTACCTGCACGCCAGCCGCGACCCCGAGGGCGCGGAGGCCTACTACCGGCTGGCCGCCAAGAGCGAGCACCCGGGGGCCGCCTCCCGGCTCGGCGGGGTCGCGCTGTCGCGGGGCGACCTGCGTACGGCCCGCGCCTGGTTCGAGCAGGCGGCCGGCGCCGGGCGGGTGGAGGATCAGCGGATGGCCGGGTTCGTGTGCGTGGAGCTGAGCGACTGCGCGGCGGCCAGCCACTGGTTCGGCCGGGCGGCGGCGGGCGGGGACGCCGAGTCCGCCTTCAACTACGGGCTGCTGCTCATCGCCGAGTTCGGCGACCTGGCCGGTGGACAGCACTGGTTCAGGCAGGCGGCCAGGGCCGGGCACCACGGGGCCGCGGTCGAGCTGGGCGGGCTGCTGTCGGTGGCCGGCGAGCTCGGCGAGGCGCAGGAGTGGCTGTCCGACCCGCCGCCGCCCGTGTGGGGGCGGCCCGCCGAGCCCGAGCTGGCCGCCAGGGCCGAGCTGGCCTCCATCGCCACCGGGCGCAGGGGTGACGTCCCGCTGGCCGTCGCCGACCTGACCGAGGTGCTGGCCACCTGGGATCTGGTCACCCGGCCGCTGCACGACCATTCGGACGTGATCGGATGGCTGGTCGAGCGGAGCGGGGTGCACATGAGCGCGATCGAGCATCTGGCGTCGGTGCGCGGCACGCTGCTGCGGCCCGGCAGCGCGCCGTGGCCGGGGGTCGGGGAGATCGAGCACGTCCTGGCCACGGCCCGGGACCTGCGGCGGCGGCTCGGGGTGCGCTGAGAGCGCGGGGCACGGCGGTGGCGACCGTGCCCTCTGCCGTCTTCTGTCCTTCGGTCAGACCAGCTCGGAGACCGGCGTGAACGAAAGCCCGAGCGCCTGCGCGACCGGCTCGTTGGTGAGCAGGCCGTCGTACGTGTTGAGCCCCCCGGCGAGCCCGGCGTCCGCCTTCAGCGCCTCGCGCCAGCCGAGGTTGGCCAGCTTGACCGCGTACGGGAGGGTCGCGTTCGTCAGGGCGTAGGTGGAGGTGTTGGCCACGGAGCCGGGCATGTTCGCCACGCAGTAGAAGACCGACTCGTGCACCTTGTACGTGGGCTCGGCGTGCGTGGTCGGACGCGAGTCCTCGAAGCAGCCGCCCTGGTCGATGGCGATGTCCACGAGCACGGAGCCCGGCTTCATCCGGGAGACGAGGTCGTTGGAGACCAGCGTCGGGGCCTTGGCGCCCGGAATCAGCACCGCGCCGATGACCAGGTCGGCCTGCAGGACCTCCTGCTCGATCGCGTACGACGTCGAGACCAGCGTCTTGAGCCGGCCCTGGTAGACGGCGTCGATGAAGCGCAGGCGGTCGATGTTCGTGTCGAGCACGGTGACGTCGGCGCCCATGCCGACGGCGATCTGCGCGGCGTTCAGCCCGGACACGCCGCCGCCGATCACGACCACCTTGGCCGGGGCCACGCCGGGCACGCCGCCGGGCAGGACGCCGCGGCCGCCGTTGAACCGCATCAGGTTGTACGCGCCCACCTGCGGCGCCAGGCGCCCCGCGACCTCCGACATCGGGGCGAGCAGCGGCAGCGTGTGGCCCACCTGCACGGTCTCGTACGCGATGCCCGTGGTCCTGGCCGCGAGCAGCGCGTCCGTGCACGGCCGGGAGGCGGCGAGGTGCAGGTACGTGAACAGCACCAGCCCCTCGCGCAGCCGGTGGTACTCCTCGGCGATCGGCTCCTTCACCTTGAGCACCATGTCAGCCCCGCCCCACACGGCGTCGGCGCTGTCGAGGATCTTCGCGCCCGCCGCGAGATACTCCTCGTCCGTGATCTGCGAGCCGAGCCCCGCGCCCCGCTGGACGGTGACGTCATGGCCGTTGCGCACCAGCTCGTGAACGCCGGCCGGCGTGGCGGCGACACGATATTCGTGGTTCTTGACCTCGGCGGGGACGCCGATCTTCATGAGGTGGATCCTTTCGGGAACCGGCACTCCGTCGTACCGGATTGGAGGGTGTTCTGGTGGGCCGCCACGAATGGCGGCTCCGCCCCTAGAGGCGTGCCCACGCCTCGGTGAGCACGTTCCGGAGGATCGACGAGATCTCGTCGAACTCCTTCTGGCCCGCGATGAGCGGGGGCGAGAGCTGGATGACAGGGTCGCCGCGGTCGTCGGCCCGGCAGTAGAGCCCGGCGTCGTACAACGCCTTCGACAGGAAACCGCGTAGCAGCCGCTCGGACTCCTCCGCGTCGAACGTCTCCTTTGTAACCTTGTCCTTGACCAGCTCGATACCCCAGAAATAGCCCGAACCACGTACGTCGCCGACGATCGGCAGGTCGCTCAGGCTGTCGAGCGCGGCCTTGAACAGCGGCTCGTTCTTGGTGACGTGGCCGAGCAGGTCCTCGCGCTCGAAGATGTCGAGGTTGGCGAGCGCCACGGCCGCGGAGACGGGGTGGCCGCCGAACGTGTAGCCGTGGGCGAACATGGTGTCGCCGTTCTTGAACGGCTCGAACAGCCGCTCGTGCGCGATCATGGCGCCGATGGGCGAGTAGCCGCTGGTCATGCCCTTGGCGCAGGTGATGATGTCGGGCACGTAGTCGAACTTCTGGCTGCCGAACATCGTGCCGAGCCGGCCGAAGGCGCAGATGACCTCGTCGGAGACGAGCAGGACGTCGTACTCGTCGCAGATCTCGCGCAGGCGCTGGAAGTAGCCGGGGGGCGGCGGGAAGCAGCCGCCCGCGTTCTGCACGGGCTCGGCGAAGACGGCGGCCACCGTGTCGGGGCCCTCCATCTCGATCGCGCGGGCCACGCGCTCGGCGGCCCAGAACCCGTACTCCTCGGGCGTCATGCCCTTGACGCCGGTGATCTCGTCGGCGCGGTAGTGGTTGGTGTTCGGCACGCGCACCGAGCCCGGCACGAGCGGCTCGAACATCTGCTTGAACGCCGGGATGCCGGTGATCGACAGCGCGCCCTGCGGGGTGCCGTGGTAGGCGATCTGGCGGCTGATGACCTTGTGCTTGAGCGGCTTGCCGACCAGCTTGTAGTACTGCTTGGCCAGCTTCCACGCGGACTCGACCGCCTCGCCGCCGCCGGTGGTGAAGAAGACGCGGTTCAGCTCGCCGGGAGTGTAGGAGGCCAGACGCTGGGCCAGCTCGGCCGCCTTCGGGTGCGCGTAGGACCACAGGGGGAAGAAGGCCAGCTCCTGGGCCTGCTTCGCGGCGGCCTCGGCCAGCTCGTGGCGGCCGTGGCCCACCTGGACCACGAACAGCCCGGCCAGACCGTCGAGGTAGCGCTTGCCGTGGATGTCGTAGACGTAGGACCCCTCGCCGCGGACGATGGTCGGGATCTCGGACTGCTCGTACGCGCTGTGCCTGGTGAAGTGCAACCACAGGTTGTCCTGCGCGGCCTTCAGGACGTCGTTTTCCGGCTGCGTCATGGTTATCTTCCCTCGTGTCTGAACTCATCACAGTCTGCCGCTTCACCTGCGGTTTGCCAAGCGAATCGGTGGCAGCACTATGCAAGAAAATCGAGATCCGCAGAACCGCCATGTAACGGCAACGAAATCCGCAGGTAGATTTACGCGCGGGTCATGCCCGTTACCGCACGGTGGAACCTTCTGTGATCCAATGAGAGCAAACTGTCCACATCTGTAGAGAACAACCCCCGGGGGACCGTCCCGTGACTCCTGACCAGATAGAGAGCGCTGTCGCCGCCGCGATGCCACAGGCCGTGGAGGAGCTGAAGAGGCTCGCCGCCATCCCCTCCGTGGCCTTCCCGGGGCACCCGGAAGAGCCGGTGTTCGCCGCCGCGGCCGCCACCGAGGAGCTGCTGCGCTCGGCCGGCCTGCCGCACGTCCAGCAGGTCGCGGTGGAGGGCAGCTTCCCCGCCGTCTACGGCGAGGCTCCGGCCCCGCCCGGCGCGCCGACCGTCCTGCTCTACGCGCACTACGACGTGCAGCCGGCGGGGGACCCGGCCGCGTGGCGTACTCCGCCGTTCGAGCCGACCCTGATCGACGGCAAGCTGTACGGGCGGGGCTGCGCCGACGACAAGTCCGGCGTCATCTCGCACGTCCTCGCCCTGCGTGCCTTCCAGGGGCAGTTCCCCGTGGGTATCAAGGTCATCATCGAGGGCCAGGAGGAGTACGCGGGCGAGCGCCTGGAGGCGTTCGTCGAGCGCAACCCCGACCTGCTGCGCGCCGACGCCATCGTGGTGGCCGACACCGGCAACCCGCGCGTCGGCGACCCGGCCGTCACCACGTCGCTGCGCGGCATGGCGGCCTTCACCATCGAGGTCCGCACGCTGCGCGAGGCGCTGCACAGCGGCTCCTTCGGCGGCGCCGCCCCCGACGCCCTCGCCGCGCTGATGCGCATGATGACCGCCCTGCACGACGACAACGGCGACATCCGCGTTCCGGGGCTGCCCCGCGGGACGTTCCTGGGCCAGGGACCCTCGGAGGAGGAGTTCAGGAACACGGCGGGCGTCCTCGACGGGGTTTCCCTGGTGGGCTCCGGCTCGCTGGCGGACCGGTTGTGGTCGTCGTACGCGATCACCGTGACCGGCCTGGACGTGCCGAACGTGTCGGGCGCGGTCAACGCGGTCCAGCCGGCGGTCCGGGCCAGGGTCACCGTACGCATCCCTCCGGCCGGGGATCCGAAGACGACGGTGAACGCGGTCGTGGAGTTCCTGCGTCAGGTGGCGCCGTGGGGCGTCCAGGTGACGTTCGGGGACTTCACCGTGGGGTCGGGCTTCCAGGCGGACTCGGGCGGCAAGGCCCGCGCCGCCCTGAACCGCGCCATGGAGCGCGCCTTCGGCCGCCCGCCGCGCGACGTGGGAGCCGGCGGCTCGATCCCGCTGGTGAACACGCTGCTGAAGCAGTTCCCCGCGGCGGAGATCCTGTTGTTCGGGGCGGAGGACGAGGACGCGGCCATCCACGCGCCCAACGAGCGGGTGGACCTGGAGGAGCTGCGCCGGGTCGCCACCACGGAGGCGCTGTTCCTGCGCGAGCTCAGCCTTCCGTCAGCCCTCGGGGTGTAGCCCGCTGCGTCGGCCGCGGGCCAGCCCGGCCCGCGGCCACCAGCCCCTCCTCCGGGGCTCGCTCAGCCACCGATCCCTCCTCCTCCTCGCGCTCGCTCAGGGCCGGGAGCACAGCGCGAGCAGCTGCCGATGCGACGGCTGGACCTCGTCGGGCAGCCGATCAGGATCGAACCACCTCGCCTCCAGCACCTCCACCGGGTCGATCTTGAGCGTCCCCCCGGCGAGCGCGGCCTCGTAAGCCACCTCCACCCGCAGCCTGAACCCGCTCTTCACCTGCAGAAGCCGCCCTGCCCGCACGCTCAGCCCGGTCTCCTCGAAGACCTCACGCTCGACGGTGGCCTGGAACGTCTCGGACCTGTTCGCATAACCGGTGGGAAACCCCCACTGGCGGCCCTCCGGCCACAGGCGGTGCTTGAGCAGGAGCACCCGCCCCTCGTCATCCCGTACGACGCCGGTGACACCGATCATGAACGTGGCATGCTTCAGCCACACCAGCCGCCACTGCAGGCGGCCACCCAGCGATCTCCACACCCGGGTGAGAAGCCGTAGCACCGTGTCCTCCTTCGCGCCTTCGAGGATCTTGACACGAGTCGCGTCCCGCCCGCGGGAAAGAGGGGAAGCCGCGCATTGGGCAGCGACTTGCCGGAAATCTCATGGAACCGCGAAGAGCGCTCGCGGCAATTACTCGTGTCATGACTGAGACCCCCGAAAGGCACCAGATGCGACACGAGAGCCGGGCGGGCGCGCCACCCTGGCCCGAGGCCGCGCCACCGGACGAGAGCGGTGGCGCGGAGATCGTACGGATCGGGCCCGACCCCGAGCGTTTCGCCACGCTGTTCACCAGCCACGCCCCCGAGCTCAAGCGCTACGTCATCCGCCGGCTCGGGCTCGAACCGGCCGACGACATCGTGGCCGAGACGTTCGCGGTCGCGTTGCAGAGCCTGGAGTCGTACGACGTGAGCCGGGGAGACGAGCGCTCATGGCTGTACGGCATCGCCACCAACCTCATCGGCCGGCACCGTCGGCGTGAGGTCGGCCTGTACAAGGCACTGAGCCGCACGGGGGCCGACTCGGTGATCGAGCCGTTCACCGACGAGGTGGACCGGCGGGTGGCCGCGGACGGCGCGCGCAGGCGGCTGGCCAAGGCGCTGGCCGGTCTGTCCCAGAAGCATCGGGACACGCTGCTCCTCGTGACGTGGACGGAGCTCACGTACGAGGAGGCCGCGGTCGCGCTCGGCGTGCCGGTCGGGACGGTGCGCTCAAGGATGAACCGGGCTCGGAGCAGGCTGCGCCGGGTGCTCGGTGACATCGATCCAACCGCTGCGGACGAGGAAGGGAGCAAGCAATGGTGAACGAGATCGAGCTGCTCAGGAAGATGCGCGACGAGGTACCCAAGGACGTCGATGTGCGGGGGGTGGAGCAGCGGCTGGCCGCGATGCGGCGGGACGGCCCCCGTGGCGCGGGAGCGCGGCGGCCGCCGGTGCGGCGGGTGCGGGTGGGGTTCGCGCTGGCCGCGGCCTGCGCGCTCGCGGTCGGCGGGGTCGCCGTGGCCCGCTCGGGCGGGGAGCGGGCGCCGGCCGTCCGGCAGGCGGAGGTGCGCTCCCCCACTGCGGCGGTGGTGCTGGAGAACGCCGCGCTCGTCGCCGACCGCAGCCGGGCCACCGAGATCCGGCCCGACCAGTGGTTCTACGTCAAGGAGTCGCAGCACCTCTGGGGCGGCGACCTGCCGACGTTCGAGCACTGGAGCCGGATGGACGGCCGCAAGGAGGCCATCAGGGAGGAGGGGAAGGAGCTCCGGATCACTGCCGCCGAGAAGGGGCCGACGCACTCGGGGCGTACGCAGGAGGAGATCGAGCGGCTGCCCGCCGACCCTGACGCGCTGCTGGCGCACTTCCGCGGGCTCGGCAAGGATCTGACGCCGCTGTCGGTCTGCCAGCCCCACTGCGCTCCGGAGATCGCGGACAGCGTCAAGGTGTTCGGGGCGATCGGGTGGTACCTCAAGTACGGCCCCATGATCCCGCCCGACACGGCGGCGGGGATGTACCGGGCGCTGGCGAAGATCCCGAAGGTGACGATCGAGGAGAACGCCACGGACGGAGACGGGCGCACGGGGATCGGGGTCGTGCTGGACACGGGTACGACCGGAAAGGCGTACTACATCCTCGATGCCCAGGACTATCGCTACATGGGGACGAAGGTGGTGAACGAGGACGGGACCGGCGCCATGTCCGTGCTCGGCTCCGGGATCGTGGACCGGCCGGGAGATGTGCCTTGATCAGGCCCGGTGCCAGGCGATCAGGGACAGGAGGCGTTCGGCCTGGGCTCGGTCCGCGGCGGCCAGCGTGATGCCCTTGACGAGGGTCAGCAGGTCGCGGACGTCGAGGTCGGCGCGTACGGCGCCCGCCCGCTTGGCCGCCTCCAGCAGGGACGAGGCGGTGGTGAGCATGGATTCGTGCCAGCCCGCGAGCAGGGCCGTACGCTGCGGGCCGGCGGCGCCATCGCGGGCGGTGCCTACGTCTCGGCCAGCAGCGCCATCGCGGGCGGTGCCTACGTCTCGGCCAGCAGCGCCATCGCGGGCGACACCGCCTTCGTGGTCAGCGGCGCCGGTGCGACGGGCGGTGGCCGGGATGTCGTCCGTGATGGCCGTGGCCAGGTCGCGCTTGGAGATGACGTGGTCCATGAACCGCCGCAGCCACTCGTGCAGCGCCTCGCCCGGCGACTCGGCGGACAGCAGCGTCGCGCCGATGGCGCAGAGCTGGGCGACCTCGTCGGCGTAGACGGCCACCAGCAGGTCTGAACGAGTCGGGAAATGTCGGTACATGGTGGCGTTCCCGACCCCAGCCCGGCGGGCGACCTCGTCGAGAGGCGCGTCGGCCCCCCGCTCGGCGAACACCCGCGCGGCCGCCGCCAGCAGCAGGTCATAGTTTCGCTGCGCATCCGCCCGGCGAGGACGCGATCCCATCGGTCTCCTTGTTAAGTGGGGAATTCCCCGGTTAGTGTAGCCGCAGAACAAAAACGGGGAGTTCCCCACTTAGCTGGAGGAGGCGGCGCCGTGCTGACAGCGGGCGAAGTGCATCGGCGGATCATCGAGCTCTATCCCGAGGTGCTGGCGAGCGGCCGGATGGACGAGGCGCTCGCGCTCATCGACCCCGACGTGATCGACCACCGGGGCGGCACCGACGGCGACCACCACGGCCTGCGCGACTGGCGGGCCAAGTGGGAGCAGGCATTCTCCGGCGAGACGGGCTTTCACGATGTGTCCGTCACGGTCGAGCAGAACATCTCGACGGACGACTTGTCATCCAACATCTACCTCAGTCGCGGCACCCACACGGCCTCAGGCCGCCGGTACGAGGTGCGCGGCATGGACATGATTCGCGTACGGGACGGCAGGATCGTCGAGCACTGGGCCATCCGCGACACCGTGGCCATGCGCCACCAGCTCGGTCTCGACTAACCGGCGGTGGTCCGGTGCACGAGCCGGAGGCCCGTCTCCACCAGGGCCCAGCCCAGACGCGTCTCCCACTTGCGGACCGCCGAGCCGGACGGCCTGGACAGCCGGTGACGCTCCGCTTCGGCACGCAGCTCGCCGGCTCGCACCTTCTCGGCGTACAGGAATAACTCCGGATACATCAGTCCTCCTCAGATAAGGAAGGGGAAGCCGTACAGGTGCGCGGCGACGTTCTCGCGCCCCTGCGTGTCCCCTGATTCGCGGGCCGCCTTCCCGTGCGCGCGCCACTTCTCGATGACCTCGTTGATCTCCGCGCCGAGCCGGCGCAGCTCGTCGGACGTGAGCGCCAGCAGGTATTCGGAGGCGAAGGCCGAGTTGCGCCAGCCGTCGTCCCAGGACTCCTTGGAGTCGAGGTAGGCGTCGTACATCTCGGTGCGCTGATGGGCGTAGAGCCGCGACACGGCGGTGTGGACGGCGACGCGCTCGGGCTCGTCGCGCCAGTCCTCGTCCCGGGTGGAGATGACGGTCGACACCGGCTGCCACCAGCGCTCCCTGGCGTCGCCGCGACCGTCCTTCGCCTCCTCGATGATGCCGTGCGAGGCGAGCTTGCGCAGGTGGTAGCTGACCAGCGAGACGGCCTCGCCGACCTGGTCGGCGAGCTGTGAGGCGGTGGCCGTGCCCGCCACGAACAGGGCGCGGTAGATCTTGATGCGCAGGGGGTGCCCCAGCGCCTTGAGGGTGTCGACGTCCGTGACGCGGTGGGTCTTCTCCTCGGCCATGACTCCACCGTAGATAGGAAAGGAAATTTGCGCAACACAGTTTGCGCAAATTTCCTTTCCTATCTGGCCAGGGGCTACCGGAAGCGCCAGCGGGTCTGGCTGTAGTCCCCCTTGCGGAAGCCCAGCACCTTGGCGGGGGCCACCTTGAACACGAGGGCGGGCCCGCCCGCCACGTTCACGAACACGCCGTCGCCGACCTCGAAGTGCCAGTCCGCGCCGTACTTTGCCTCCCAGGCCGCGGCCAGGCGCTTGAGGTCGCCGGGGTCGGTGACCCGCTCGGCCACCCCCTCCACCACCAGGTCCAGCCCCTCGCTCAACGAGCTGGCGCCGGTCGTCAGCGCGACGTTGCGGTTGGCTTCGAGGTTCTTGCCCTTCTGCTCCTCCGCCCCGGTGCAGAAGTAGATCGCGTCGTCCCGCCAGACCGCCAGCAGCGTGGTGACGTGCGGGCGGCCGTCCGGGCGCACGGTGCTCAGCCAGTACGTGCCGGCCCGTTGCAACTGGTCGCGGGCCTGCGCCCAGGGCGTAGGAGTGGCGTTCTCCGCGCTGAACCGGGCGTCCAGCTCCGTGGTCGGTTCCATGATCGCTCCCTTCGGTAAGGTCCTGCGCCTAGGCAGACTCCCCCGGCGCCCGGAACTCATCGCCGGACAGGGGAACAGCTCCAGGAACCGGAGCACCACCTCCCTGCCACCTTCCACGGCCGCGCCGCCGCAGTCCAGCGAGCCGCCGACCCGCCAAGCCGTCGGCGCCGCGGGCGCGGCCATAGGCTGCGGGCGCGGCCATAGGGCTATTCCGGAGGAGGTACGCAGATGGCGACGTTCGCGCTGATCCACGGCGGAGGGGGCTCCGCCTGGGACTGGCACCTGCTGGAGCCCGAGCTGCGCGGCAGAGGGCACGACACGGTGGCGGTGGACCTGCCGGTCGAGGACGAGTCGGCGAGCCTGTTCGACTGCGCCGACACCGTGGTCGAAGCCGTCGGGGACCGCGGTGACCTGGTCGTGGTGGCTCATTCGTGGGGCGGCTTCGTCGGCCCGCTGGTCTGCGCCCGCCGCCCGGCCGGGCTGCTCGTCATGGTCACGGCCATGATCCCGGCACCGGGCGAGCGGCCGGCCGACTGGTGGCGCAACACGGGCTTCGGCCATGTGGACATGACCGACCCGATCGGCCTGTTCCTGCACGACGTGCCCAAGGAGCTGGCCGAGGAGTCCCTGGCGCGCAGCCGGTCGCATGCGGACAAGGCGATGGACGAGCCCTGGCCGCTGGACGGGTGGCCGGACGTCCCGACGAAGTTCCTGCTGTGCACGGACGACCGGTTCTTCGCGCCCGGCTTCATGCGGGAGGTCGTCCGCGATCGGCTCGGCGTCACGCCCGACGAGATCGGCGGCAGCCACGCGCCCATGCTCGCCCGGCCCGCGGAGCTGGCCGATCGGCTGACGGGCTACCTGACCGGCAGGTCGTAGACGCGGCGCACGCTGCTGCCGAGCCGGCCGACGTTCGCCCCGTACACGTGCAGGGACACCCCCACCTCCGCGCTCGTGTTGCGCACCATGTGGATGTCCCCGGGCGGGGCGAACCCGCTGACCTCGCCCGGCCGGTTGTCGGCGCGCCCGATCTCGACCAGGTGGTCGCCCATGTCCCGGTAGAGCGTCTCGTGCTCGATCCCGCTGAGGATCCCGAACGTGCACCAGGACACGTGGTCGTGGATCACCGTGTGCTGGCCGGGTCGCCACACGACCGCGACGATCGAGAAGTCGTCCTGCGCGTGCAGCAAGTGGGACACGTACTGGACGGGCGAGCCCGCGCGTTCCTGCTCGGTGAGGAGGTCGAGGCCGGGCAGCCGGTCACGGAGCAGGTCGGCGACGGCGTACGCGGTCTCGCGGGGCTCCTGGCGCTGGGCGACGATGCCGGAGATGCCGGTCACGAGCGCGTCCAGTCCCGGTCTGACTGCGGTGACGGTGGCCGTATTCATGCTGTCCCCCTCGGGAAAACGGATAATCTGCCTTCCCCTTCTACGGTCCTCCCTCCCGACCGATAGGTCCAACAGAAGTTTTCTGGCCCATCGATAGATACGATTGATGAATGCTGGACGTCGTACGCCTGCGGGTCCTCGTCGCGGTGGCCCGCAAGGGCTCGCTGACCGCGGCCGCGAAGGAGCTCCACTACTCCCAGCCCTCGGTCAGCCACCACCTGGCCCGGCTGGAGGCGGAGACCGGCGCCCGGCTCATCCAGCGCGCCGGGCGTGGCATCAGGCTCACGGAGGCCGGCCGGCTGCTGGCCGAGCGGGCCGCGGAGATCATCGGCCGGCTCGACGCCACGGCCGACGAGCTCGCCGCCCACGTCGGCCTGCGGTCCGGCCGCGTCCGCCTGGCCGGCTTCCCGTCCGCGCTGGGCACGTTCATCCCGAAAGCGGCCAAGGTGCTGGCCCGCGAGCACCCGGGGCTGCGCCTGCACCTGACGGAGACCGAGCCGCCGGAGGCGCTCAGGCTGCTGCGGGCGGGCCGGGTGGACGTCGCGGTGATCTTCCGGTACGACGACACCGCCCCCGAGGACGGCGGCCTGCACCTGATCCACCTCCTCGACGACCCCAGCTACCTGGTGTCGAGCACTCCGGCGGGCGCCATCGCCGACCATGCGGAATCGCCGTGGATCGCCGGCTGCGACCGGTGCCGCAGCCATTTGCTGGACATCTGCGAGAAGGCGGGGTTCGAGCCGCAGATCTCGTTCACCAGCGACGACATCGTGGCCGTGCAGGCGCTGGTGGCGGCGGGTCTCGGGCTGACCATGCTGCCGGGGCTCGCGCTCAGCGCGCATCGCAACCCGGAGGTGGAGGTGGCGGAGGTGCCCGGGTCCACCAGGCACGTGTACGCCGCCGTCTACGGCGAGCCGCCGCACCCTCCGGCCACGGAGGCCCTGCTCCAGTCCTTGCGGGAAAGCCTTTGACGCCGCCTTTGCGCCGGCTGCCCCGGGAGTGGTTCGTGGTTTGATGACTGTCGATATATCGCCCTTTCAAGAAGGCCCGACAAGCCGCGAAATTTCTGGGCCATAGTGCGATAGTGAGATCACAAGCTGATCGGGGGGACGGCACGTCCGGACGTAGCGCATAGGCGGACCCCATGGACACGCCACCACACCGCCTCGGGCTCGAACGGGTCGTCGAGGTCTACTCGGGTCATGACGACCTCGTCGGCATGACCGGGTCGGGTTACGCGATCGGTGCCGATCTCGTGCTGACCTCCGGGAGCGTGGTCGATCCCGGCGCGCCGTGTCACGTCCGCCCGCCGTGGTCCGCCCGCTGGGTGGCGGCCGAGCAGGTGTGGCGCGGGCGTGGCGGGTCGGGCGCGGTGCTGCTGCGGGTGGCCGACGCGCCGTGGGGCGAGCTGCCCGGCATCGAGCACGTGCGCTGGGCCCGGGTCGCCGGCGAGCGGTCCGGCTACCGGCTGCGCTGCGTGGCCCGAGGCTTTCCGCAGGCGCGGCAGCGGGCCGGGTTCAGGCCGGCGGAGACGCTGTCCGGCCTGGTCGACACCCCGACAGGCGCGGTGTCGAAGGCGCTGGGGGTCAGCGTGCTCAGCCCCGAGCCCGAGTCGGTGCCCGCCTCCCTCTGGCACGGCATGTCGGGCGCCGTGCTGCTCGCCGAGCCCGCCGGACAGCTCATCGGCGTGATCACGGCCGGCCCCGCCGGATACATCCAGCGCCGCCTCGACGCCGTCCCCGTGACGGCGCTGCTGGGCGACGAGCGCTTTCGCGAGCTGGCCGGCGTGGCGCCCGGGCAACTGGAGAGCGTGGCGGAGGGCGAGCCTTCTGTGACCCTCTCCGGCCTGCTGTCACCGGCTCGCCTCCCGCTGCCGCCGGACTGCCCCGACTGGATGCTGCTGATGGCGCGGCACGCGGTGGTGCCGTTCCTGGGGCGGAAGGAGGAGCTGGCGCAGCTGCGGGCCTGGGCGGCCGAGCCCGCCGCGCTGTCGATCGCGGTCCTGACCGGCCGCGGCGGCACGGGCAAGACCCGGCTGGCGGGCGAGCTGTGCGCGGAGCTGGCGGAGGCGGGGTGGGACGCCGGGTTCCTCCCGCTGGACGCCGTCTGCGGCCCCCTGGCCGAACGCGCCACCACCCTGAACGCCTTACGCCCGGCCCTGCTCGTCATCGACCACCCCGAGCCGTCCGCGCCGCTGGTGGGCGAGCTGGTACGGCGGCTGGCCAAGCACGGGCGCAACCCCCTGGTACGGCTCCTGCTGGTGACCCGCGAGCCCGCCGAGGCGGAGTGGCGGCGGCGCCTCGACACGGCCTCGGGCGGGTGGCTGAGACGGCTCACGACCACGACCATCCAGCTCAACGGCCATCCGCTCACCCTGGGCGAGCGCGCCGAGCACGCGCGGGCCGCCATGAAGGCGTTCGCGCCCAGCAGGGCCGTGCTGCCCGGCCCGCCGCGCCTCGACGACCCGGACCACGGCCTGCCGCTGCACGTCCACCTGGCCGCGCTGATGCGGCTGCGCGACGGGGGCGAGGACGCGGAGCCGGAACGGGAGGAGGCGCGCGGACCCGGCACGGGCGTGGTCGGCGGAGAGCTGCTCGAACGGTTCCTGGCCCGCGAGTGCGCTCAATGGGCGCGAGTCTGGCCGCAGGGGTACGAGCGGGTGGATGACGTGACGATGCGGCAGGCCGTGGCGGTGCTCACCCTGACCGCGCCCACGACGGCGGAGCTGCCCGGCCTGCTGACGGCCGTGCCGGGGCTCCGGGGCCGGGCGATGAGCACGGCCGGGCTCCGTGGCCGGGCCGCGCACATGGGCGGCTGGCTGGGCCAGATCTTCCCCGGCGCCGAGCGGCTGTCCCCGCTCGGTCCCGACGTCGTGGCCGAGCAGCTCCTGGACGAGACGGACGGTCTGGACGCGCTCGTGCTCGCCCTGCACGACGATGAAGGCCGCACGCTCCGGCACCTCGTGCGGATGCTCGACGTCCTGCGGCTGGCCGCGAACAGGGAGCGGGTCAGGTCGGCGCTGCGTTCGTTGCTCTCGGCCAGGATCGGCCGGCTGACCGCGGAGGCCGCGGCCGCGCCGGGGACGCGGCTCGGGGACGTGCTCAACGCCGTGCTGGGGCTGTTCCCCGGCCTGCCGGAGCCGGCTGGGGAGGTGGCGGGAGCGGCCGGGGCCTCGACGCCGCCGCGGCGGGACACGTCGCTGGGGTCGCGTGCCCTCGGGGTGACGCTCGCCGAGCTGGCGGTCCGGCATCGGCGGGTGTCGGGTGAGCCGACCGAGCTGGCCGGGGCTCTGTCCCTGCTGTCGGGCCGGCTGGCGGCCGTGGGCCGGGTGGGCGAGGCCGTCGTCGCGGCCGCCCAATCGGTGGAGATCTTCGCCGCGGCTCCCCCGTACGAGGAGGCCGCCGGGCACGCCGAGGCGCTGTTCAACCTGGCGGCCTGCCTGCTGCTCGCGAGCGAGCCCGGCAGCGCGCTCAAGACGGCGCAGGAGGCGGCGACCAGGTATCGCATCCTGGCCGAGTACGACCCGAGGTACGCGGACGCGGCGGCGCGGGCGCACCACAACCTGGCGTGCGCGCTGCTGGAGGTCGGGCGGCTGGGCGAGGCCGTCCAGGCGTTCGAGGCGGCGGGCGGTGACGCGGCGTTCGCGGCGGATCTGGCGGGCGTGCTGTCGGTCCTGCCCGCCGAGACCGCC
>NZ_VCKX01000548.1 GCF_005889725.1 Nonomuraea zeae | reverse complement strand
CCCCCATAGCGACCGGCACGACCCGCGCCGGCCCGCCCGCCGCGCGCCGGACGAGCGCCGCCCGCCACAGCCCGAGCCCGGCCGATCCGCCCAGCAGCAGCCCGGTGAGCACGGCGGGGACGAGGAAGGCGAGATCGGTACGCCCCGTGGTGGTCAGCACGCCGGTCAGGCCCCCGACCACCAGCGGCACGGTGAGGGCGGCGAGGAACGCGGCGCTGAACCCGTCCAGGAACGTGACGTCCACGGCCAGTTCGGGCCGCTCCAGCACGGCCCGGCGGCGGGCCGGCGAGGGATGGTAGGCCGGCAGCCGCCGATACCACGGCGACGCGTCCTGGTCCCGCGCGCGGGCGAGGATCGCGGTGAACGCGGCAGGCCCGCCGCCCGCTCTGGCCGCGCGCAGGTCGGCGTCGTGTTCGCGGGAGCGCAGCAGCGAGCGGGACACGAGCAGGGCCGTCACCGCCAGCAGGAGCACCCGCCAGGCATAGCCGGGCAACAGGGAACGATCGGCCGCCAGGAGCATGACCACGACCGGCAGGACGAGCAGGGGCGCGAGGACGTACCCCACCGAGCGGGCCAGCCAGGCCAGGGCGACGTCGCGATGGGCGACGTGCGCGAGCTCGTGGCGTACCAGCGGATCGAACAGCTCCCCCTTCCGCCACCGCACGGCCACGGCCTGGGGCAGCACGATCCGGTAGCGTCCCGGCCTGCCGAAGCCGTAGCCGTCGCGCAGCGTGGCCGGCCCCAGGAACACCTCGGGGACGCGCGCCAGCCCCGCCTCCGCCGCGAGGACGGCGACCCGCTCGGCGGCCTGCGGCACCATCGGCCCCAGCGGACGCAGCCGGCGCCGGCGCTCGATGACGACCGGAGCCAGGAACAGCACCGCCAGGCCGGCCGCCGCCGCGAGCGCCACGCCCCCGAGCGCGAACCCCGCCGTGCGCCGCGCGGACGGCATGAGACAGCGTTCGAGCAGCACCTGGTGCGCGCCGGCCAGCTCGTAGCGCCCGAGCTCGATCGGCCCGGGCTCCGCCGGCCCCGTGCTGCCCGGCGGGACGAGCGACTCGGGGCGGGGGAGCAGGGCACGCCGCTCGACCGGGGTCAGGCCGGCGGCCGTCCGCGCCGCCTCGGCGTCGCAGCGGGCCGCGACGCTGATCCAGTCGTCATGGAGCTGTTCGTGCAACCAGCCGCCCACGAAGGCACCGGCGCTGAGCAGCGCGGCCAGGAGCAGGACGAAACGCGAGGCCGTCGGCGACGGGTAAGCCAGCGCGAACGGCCGCACCGCCCCGCCGACCCTGCCGCTTCCGCCGGCCCTGCTGCTTCCGCCGGCTCCGCCGCTCCCGCCGGTCCCAGCGCCGTCGCCGGTCTGGGACGTGCCGCCGGGCCCGGGGGTGTCACCCGGTCCGGAGGCCCCGCTGGTGTTCATGGCTCACCGGGCCACCAGCCCGCCCACCACGGCGTCGGCGAGGAGCTTCGCCTGCTCGTCCGCGAGCTGGACGCCCTGGGCCGCCCGGAAGGCGATCTCGCGCACCTCCCGGAGCTGCTCCTTGCTCAGCGGCTCGACCCTCGCCGGCGCCGCGTCCTGGGCGGCCGCCACCTCCTTGCGGCGGAAGCGCCGCCGTACGAGACCCACCAGGTGCGTGGCGGACTCGGCCGCCACCGCCTCGGCCATCGTCGTGACCAGGAACTGCACCACCGGTACGGCCACCGCCAGCACGTACGGCGTCAGCATGACCATGTCGAGGCCGAAGCCGACCGGCTCGTCCCGGGGCCGGAAGGCCGCCACGGCCCGTGGGTCGCGGAAGTATTCGGCGGCGTTGTCCTCGAACAGCACCAGCTCCTCCGGCGCGCTCTCCTCGAGCACGAGCCGGGCCAGCTCGGCCACCAGCGCGTTCTCGGCATCCAGCGGGAGTTGCGCGGCGGCAACCTCATTGCTCACTGGGCCCCCTCAGCTGACCTGACCCCCGGGTTCCGACACCCCCCGGAGGCCGGAGCCACGGGGCAGCGCCACACGCGAATGCCCCATAGGAAACCACGCGCGCACGACGCTGTCACCCCGCCCGCGGGCCCGCGCTCAGCCCGCGGGCGGCCTAGTGGTCAACCGGCCTTCCGGTAGCCGCGAAGTAGCCGCGATCACCGTCCCACCCGCGTCCGGGCGGCTGCGGCCCGCAGCAGGTGCCGCCGCAGGCCGCGGCCCACGCCGCTCGCCCCAGCCACCCGCGCTCTTCCGGGCCACCCGCGCGCACCCGAGCCACCCGCGCGCACCCGGCCTCGCTGGGCAGTGGCTCCAGGATGGGGGAGATCACCGGCAGGACGGTCCCGTCCCGGCGACGAGTTGCCTGGGCTGTGGTGCCGGGTGGCGGGTGGCGGCACCCCACCCCGACCGTGGCCGGCCCACGCATGGGGACAATCAGCTACGGACGACGTCAACGTCAGATTTCCCGCCCGAGACGCGATCACGAGGGCCGGGAAGAGGGCGGGGCCGCCGGCGGTTCCTCTGATCGTGGAAGAGACCGAGGTGGTGGTGATCGGCGCCGGGCAGGCGGGCCTGTCCAGCGCGTACTTCCTGCGCCGGTTCGGGTACGAGCCGGTCGTCCTGGACGCGGCCGAGGGCCCCGGGGGAGCCTGGCGGCACCGATCGCCCTCGCTGACCATGGACAAGGTGCACGGCATCTTCGACCTGCCGGGCGTGCACCGCGAGCCCGGCGTGGACGCCCTGCGGCCGGCCGTCGAGGCGGTCCCGGCCTACTACGCCGCCTACGAGGAGCGGATGGGGCTGGACGTGGTGCGCCCGGTCCGGGTGGAGTCCGTCCGGCGGGGCGAGGACGGCCTGCTGGTGGTCGGGACGGACGCGGGCGAGTGGTCGGCCCCGGCCGTGGTGAACGCGACCGGCACGTGGACCCGGCCGTACTGGCCGTACTATCCGGGGGCGGCCGGCTTCCAGGGGCGGCAGCTCCACTACGCGGGCTATCGGGGGCCGGCGGAGTTCGCCGGGCGGCGGGTGGTCGTGGTGGGCGGCGGGGCGTCGGCGATGCACGTGCTGTCCGAGATCGCCGGAGTCGCCGCCGCCACCGCGTGGGTGACGCGGCGGCCGCCCGTCTTCAGGGACGACGACTTCGGGGAGGACGCCAGGCGCGAGGCCGTCGCCCTGGTCGAGGAGCGCGTACGTGCCGGGCTGCCGCCGCAGAGCGTCGTCAGCGTCACCGGCCTCGGCTACAGCACGGTCGTACGGGAGGCGCTGGCTAAGGGGGCGCTGGACCGGCTGCCCATGTTCCACCACCTGACCGGGGACGGAGTCGCCTGGCAGGACGGCCGGCGCCTGGCGGCGGACACGATCGTCTGGGCCACCGGCTTCCGCTCGGCCCTGGACCACCTCGCCCCGCTGCGTCTGCGGGAGCCCGGCGGCGGCATCAAGGTCGACGGCACCCAGGTGGTCAAGGAGCCCGCGCTCCAGCTCGTCGGCTACGGCCCCTCGGCGAGCACGATCGGCGCCAACCGCGCAGGTCGTGCAGCCGCCCGCAACGTCCGCCGCCACCTGACCGCCCGCTCAGCCCGCCC
>NZ_VCKX01000547.1 GCF_005889725.1 Nonomuraea zeae | reverse complement strand
GTGACGGCCCCGCCCAAGCCCAAAACCCCGCCCAGGTCCAAGGCCCCGCCCAGGTCCGAGAGGACGGCCGGGTCCGAGAGGACGGCCAGATCCGAGAAGACGGCCAAGCCGAAGCCGAAGCCGAAGCCCGAGCCCAAGCCCGAGCCCGAGCCCAAGCGCAAGCCCAAGCCCAAGCCCAAGCCCAAGCCCAAGGTCATAGCCCTGCCCGAACCCGTGCCCGAGACACCATGACTGGCGCAGTTCCGACACCCACATCCACTCCTACGCCGCCCACCAGCGCGGACCATGTGGCCAGAGCCGCTCTCATGAGAGCCGCAGACGTAGGCGACACGATCATGGGTACCCTCGTCACGCGCTACGGCGCCCCCCGAGTGGTCGAGGCGATCCGCGCCCGGGAACTGCCTCCAGACTTCACAACCCCGGAAACCCAGCAGGACCAGCGCCCACCCAACCTAACCGGCCGCCTGAACGCGTGGTACGCCCGCCTCTCGGCCGCCAACCCCGCCGCAGACCTGGACGCCGGTGAAAAATCGGGAGCCAGGCTCATCATCCCCGGCAGCCCGGAATGGCCCAGCCAACTCGACCAGCTCGGCCCCAGCCGCCCCCTCGGACTGTGGCTCCACGGCACCGCAAACCTCCGCTTCGCCTGCCTAAAATCCGTGGCGGTAGTGGGTGCCCGGGCCGCCACGGCGTACGGCGTGCATGCCGCAGCCGAGCTCGGAGTCGGCCTCAGCGAGGCCGGCTGGAGCGTCGTCTCTGGAGGTGCCTTCGGAGTAGACGCCGCGGCCCACCGAGGCGCATTGGTCGCCGATTCGCCAACGGTCGCGGTCCTGGCCTGCGGAGTGGACGTCTGCTACCCAAGCGAGCACGACACGCTCTTCGCCGCGATCCGAGAGCAGGGGGTGGTGATCAGCGAATGCCCACCCGGCGTCCACCCCACGCGAGCCCGGTTCCTCATCCGGAACCGCCTGATAGCCGCCCTGTCGCGAGGCACCGTAGTGGTGGAGGCGGCCCTACGCAGCGGAGCCCTCAACACGGCCACCCACGCCCTGACCCTGAACAGACATCTAGGAGCGGTCCCCGGCCCGGTCACCTCCGGCATGTCAGCCGGTTGCCACAAACTTCTCCGCGAACGCAAAGCAGTCTGCATCACCTCACCTGAGGAAATGATCGACCTCGTCGGCGTCATAGGCGACGACCTGGCCACGCAATCCCGGGCCCCGGCGGTCCCCCGAGACAGGCTCAACGAGCCGACCAAAAGAGTCTTGGATGCGATCCCCGCTCGGGGCGGCGCAGGCCCCGCCTCGATAGCCGTCGCGGCAGGAGTAAGCCTGGACACCACGCTCAGCGCGTTGGGCGGCCTGGCTGCCGCCGGCTACATAGAACGAGCCGCGAACGGCTGGCGCCTCCGCAAGCAAACAGCCTCCTACCCGAAGGCCCCCGACACCGCCGTCCTGGAGCCTCCACCCGTGCGGGAGGACCTCGACCCCACCGAAGACCCGCCACTCCCCGACGACGACGATCACCCTGCCCCAGCCGGTCCAGCGTGGCGAACGGTCAGAGCTTGATCGCCGGCGGACGCGACCTGCCGCAGCGGATGGCCAGAACGAAGCTTCGGCCAAGGCCGCGAGCCCAGCCAGCGTCCCAGAGCCAATCCCCGTGGCTCGGATCCACGCAGGCGGAGTCGAGGTCAAAGCGTTGTCTCTTCCCAGGAGTCGGACTTAGGTGGATGACGGGTGTTTCAGGTACAGCCATGAGGTGACTGCCACCAAAGGGCTCGGCTCTCACGAGAGTGCGGATGTAGGAGAGGACACAAGCCCGGTCGGCAGCACGGCGGCAGTTGAAGACTTGAGCGAGTGGGAACGCGGCGAGGTGAGGGTCTGAGAGCGGACGAGAACGCGGTTGTCGGAGGGGACACAAGCCCGGTCGGCAGCACGGCGGCGGATGGGGACATTGAGCGTGGGGAAACGCGGCGAGGTGAGGATCTGAGGGCGGGCGAGAGCGCGGATGTGGGATAAGACTCGCCGCTGGGAAGCGACACGGCGGTGGGTGGGGACTTGAGTGAGTGGGAACGCGGCGGTACGAGGGTCTGAGGGCGGGCGAGCGCGTGGTTGGGGGATAAGACTGAGCCTGACCGGCGGCAGTGGGCGAGAGCTTGTGAGCGGACGAGAACGCGGCAGAGGGCGAAACTTGAGAGCGGATGAGAACGCGGCAGGGGGCGAGAACTTGCGAGCGCATGAGAGCACGGCGGCAGGCGACAACCCAAGCGCACGCGAGAACATGGCGGCAGGCGAAGACCCAAGACCACACGAGAATGCGGCTGTGGACAGGGACGAGGTGGTGGCCGAGTTCGGGCGATACCTACGGTATGAACGCGATCTTTCTCCGCATACGGTCCGAGCCTACCTATCCGACCTCAACTCCCTGCTCGACCATCTGGACGGACAGCTTGAGGCGCTGGATATCGGAACGCTCAGGGAGTGGCTGGCCGAACAGCACGGGGAGGGTAAGGCCCGCGCCACGCTGGCGCGCAGGACCGCTTGCGCCCGCACTTTCACCGCGTACTGTCATCGCCGCGGCTGGCTGCCGATGAACCCCGGTCTGATGCTCGGGAGCGCCAAGGCCCCCCGTCCCCTTCCCGCCGTACTCGATCAGCAACAGGCGCAGGCCGTCCTGGACGTGCCCTCGGAGGGCGACCCCAAGGAACTGCGCGATCAGGCGCTGCTCGAGCTGCTGTACGCCACGGGCGTACGGGTGAGTGAGCTGTGCTCGCTGGATGTCGACGACGTGGACCGCGACCGGCACGTCATTCGAGTCATGGGCAAGGGACGGAAGGAGCGGTCGGTGCCGTTCGGGCTACCCGCTCTTCGGGCGCTGGATCGGTGGTGCATCCACGGACGCCCACTCTGGGTGCGTGCGGGGTCGGGACCGGCCCTCTTTCTCGGGGTACGTGGAGGCCGCATCGACGCGGGAACTGTCCGGCGAGTGGTGCACGCGCGGCTGAAGCAGGTGGAGGGGATGCCGGACATGGGCCCGCACGGGTTGCGGCACACAGCGGCGACTCACCTGCTGGAGGGCGGGGCCGACCTACGCAGCGTTCAGGAGCTGCTCGGCCATGCCTCCCTGAACACGACGCAGATCTACACGCACGTCTCGATCGAGCGTCTACGTGCCGCGTATCGGCAGGCGCACCCGCGGGCGTGACCCGTGACCTCTGCTCCACGCACCAAACCCGACGTGGCTAAAGGCTCAATTGCGGAGCCGCAGGCAGCCCACTCGTTCATGAAGGAGAGGGGATGGAGGGCAGGGGCGAGGTGATGTCCCGTTGAGCGGTCTGGCTCTTCTTCCGTTCGGCCCACAGCCCTGGTAGGCGATCGGCCGCTTGATCGTCGGTCCATCACGCGGCCGACACCCACCTGAGGCAATGGCGGCCTGGGGCGGGGCGCTCATTCAATGAGGACAGCGGTGTGACGGGAGCGGATTGGCCGTGGTGAGGCAGGTCTGCGGTGAGAGGGCCAGGCGGGTCGGCGGTAAGAGGGCCAAAGGCGGGTTGGGGGTGAGAGAGCCAGCAGGCGGGTTGGCGGTGGGAGGGCCAGCG
>NZ_VCKX01000546.1 GCF_005889725.1 Nonomuraea zeae | reverse complement strand
AGATGTGTTTAAGAGACAGCTCCACTACCAGGGCCACGCCCACCACCGGGGCCACGCCCACCACCGAGGTCACGCCCACCGACAGGGTCACGCTCACCGCCGGGGTCACGTCCACCACCGTGGCGCCGAGAGCGTTGCCGCATCCGGCGAGTTCATCGCCCGCCGCCTCCCACCCCAGGCACCGCACGGCCCCCGGCGCCGGGCACCCGCCTCTCCCCACACCGGACGCGCAACCGTCTCCCCGCGCTCGTCGCCATTCCCTCTTGCCAGCCAGCCCTCTGACGCCACCGCAACCCCATGCGACGCGCAACCGGATCGCGCCGAGTCCACTCTCCACATGCGCCGCATTACCTGACGCCGTTCGAGGCGAGCGGGCTTACTGGCGCGCGGTCCGAGTGGAGTGGGCCTACCTGATGCCGTTGAGGTGGGCGTTGATCAGGCGGGGATACTCCTCCAGCCAGTTGCGCCCCCGCTCATCCACGAACGACCCCTGCGGCGGGATCACCCCGTTGGCCGCCAGCCACGTGCCGGGCGGCTGCTGGGTGCGGCGGATCTTGTTGCCGCTCGGCATGAGCTGCGGCGGGATCGGCGGCAGCGCACCCGGGTCCTGACCCATCTGCGCCTCGGCCTCCAGCTCGGAGACGTCCTTCTCCTCCGACATGCCGATGGGCCCGTGCTTCCTCGCGTTGAGGAACTGCCGCACCACCGGCTCGTCGCTCGACAGCAGCATCTCGCGCTGACCGAACATGACCAGTTCCCGCCTGAAGAGCAGGCCGATGCTGTCGGGGACCGTACGGGCGGTGTTGATGTCGTGGGTGACGATCAGGAACGTCGCCTCGATCTCGGCGTTGAGGTCGACGATCAGCTGGTTGAGGTACGCGGTCCGGACCGGGTCGAGGCCGGAGTCGGGCTCGTCGAACAGGATGATCTCCGGATCCAGCACCAGCGCCCTGGCCAGGCCCGCCCGCTTGCGCATGCCGCCGGAGATCTCCCCGGGCAGCTTGGACTCCGCGCCGAGCAGGCCGACGAGCTCCATCTTCGACATCACGATCTGGCGGATCTGCGCCTCGGTCCTCTTCGTGTGCTCGCGCAGCGGGAAGGCGATGTTGTCGTAGAGGTTGAGCGAGCCGAACAGAGCGCCGTCCTGGAACAGCACGCCGAACAGCCGGCGCAGTTCGTAGAGCTTGTTCTCGTTGCAGTTGGCCAGGTCGTAGCCGTCGATCCAGATGTGGCCGCGATCGGGCCGCAAGAGCCCCACGAGCGTCTTGAGGAAGACGGACT
The DNA here is from genome assembly GCF_005889725.1 of Nonomuraea zeae. Classification (GTDB taxonomy): domain Bacteria; phylum Actinomycetota; class Actinomycetes; order Streptosporangiales; family Streptosporangiaceae; genus Nonomuraea; species Nonomuraea zeae. The sequence goes on along the minus strand of NZ_VCKX01000546.1, from coordinate 2,352 downwards.
TGCCGGTGCCCGAGGGGCCGAGCAGCACCGAGATCTCGCCCGCGGGCAGCGTGAGCGAGACGTCCTCCCAGATGACCTGCCTACCGAACGACTTGGTCAACCCGTCGACCACGACTTCGACGCCCACTGGTCACCTTCCCGATGGCAGGGAGTATTCAGGGGATCACGTATCGCAAAGATTACTTGCGGATTGCCATCACCGTAGCGGCGTTCCGTCGAATTGGAACCGGTTCCAATAACTTGTTACGGGCAGGTTATGAGACTTCTGGTCCAGTAAGCGCCCGTAGGCCGGGCCGCAGCACGCGGGCGATGTCGTCCTGCGACACCTCGCGCAGCTCATCGAGCTCGAGCAGCTGGTGCCCGATGGTCACTCCCACCATGATCGTCACGATCAGCGCCGCCCGCAGCCGTGCGTCCTCACCGGGAATCGACTCCGCCAGCCGGTCGATCTGCCGTCCCAGCGTCCGCCGCGCCGACTCGGCCGCCTCGGGGTGCGTGAGCATGGAACGCATCATGGCCAGCGTGCTCTGCGGCAGCCCGCCCATCTTCAGGTTGAGTGCGCCGAGCACCTGCTCGACCAGCTCCTCCACGCCCACCTCCGGGCCCGCGACCGGGGCCACCCGAACGGCCTGCTGGAAGAGCTCCTGCTTGTTGCCGAAGTACTGCATCACGAGGGCGGGATCAACCTCGGCGGCCTTGGCGATGGCCCGGATCGTGGCGCGCTCGAACCCCACCTCGGCGAAGAGCGACCGGGCCGCATCAAGGATCCGGCCCTCGGTCCTGCGTCGCCTCTCGGCCCTCGGAAGCACCTTCTCACCCACGCGCCGACTCTACATGCGTTGACCATTCCCCTCATTTCGCTCTACGCTCGTTGAGTCAACACCCGTTGAGTGAACGAACCGAGGGGATCCTCATGTCCATCGACAAGATCGTCACCGGATACCACGACGCGATGCTGCACAAGTCGGCCGACGAACTGGCCGGCCTCTACGCGGAGGACGCGCTGCACGAGTTCCCGTTCGGCGGACTGCCGCCGTTCGAGGGGCGGGAGGCGATTCGGGCCGGCTACCACGCGATGTGGGACGCGGCTCCCTTCCGGACCGACGAAATCCGCCTGGAAGCGCTGCACCGGACGGAGGACGCCGAGGTGGTGGTCGTGGAGCAGACCGTCGTCGTCAAGGTCGGCGACCAGTCGGTCACGGTCCCCGGCCTCCTGGTGCTCCGGATCAGGGACGAACAGATCATCCACAACAGGGACTACATGGACACCAGCGCCATCACCCAGGTCCGCGCCGCCTCCACCTAACCCCGCGCCCCAACCACCCCTTAACAGCCACCCGCTCAACCGTCCCCCATCAAGCCACCTGAGCCGATTGAGCTCCCCTGAGCCATGTGAGCCCCTGAGCCATGTGAGCCCCTGAGCCATGTGAGCTGGCTGAGCCCCCTGAGCCACGCGAGTCGGTTAAGGCCCCTGGGCCACGTGAGTCGGTTAAGGCCCCGGGCTACTAGAGTCGGTTAGGCCCTCAGGGCCATGTGAGCCGATTGAACACCCTGAGTCGACTGAGCACCCTTGGCACCCTGAGTCGGCTGAGCGCTCTGAGCCCCCTGAGTCGGCTGAACCTGCTGAGCCCTCTGAGCCACCACCTGAGCCACCGCCTGTGCCACTAGTCACGCTTAGCCGCCGACCACGCTGAGCCGCCTCCAAACCCGAGTTACATGCCAACAGCACCGGCACCGGCTTCGACACCGGCACCAGCATCAGCACCGGCTTCGACACCGGCACCAGCATCAGCACCGGCTTCGGCACTGGCACCGGCACCGGCACCGGCTTCGGCCCCAGCCACCCACCAGCCAGGCCGCAGGACCGCCGACCGGTCGCCGACGTGGCCACCGGACCGCCACCCCGGGATCCGTCGCCTCAACTCCGCATCATTGAGGCGACGGATTCGTCAGATCACCCCGTGGTGAGGTCGAAGACGGTGGTGCCACCGACCGTGGTGCTCGTGAAGGTGTCCTGGACCCAGGCCGCGATCTGGGCCGCCTCATCGCTGCCGCCCGTACTACGGCCGCCGCCTCCCATGCCGGTGCCGATGAAGTAATGGATCCTTTTCTCGGCGACGTACTGCTTGAACTGTTCGAGCGTCGGCGCAGGATCGGTGCCGTTGAAACCGCCCACCGCCATCACAGGCCCACCGCTGGCGAGCTGGTAGCCGGCCGCGTTGTTGGAGCCCACGGTCGCGGCCACCCACGTGTAGCCGGAAGCGCCGTTCTTCAACAGGGTGGTCAGCTCAGCGGAAGGCGTGCCGGCGTTGAGCAATCCGCCCATGCCCATCCCGCCACGCCCCATCCCAC
>NZ_VCKX01000545.1 GCF_005889725.1 Nonomuraea zeae | reverse complement strand
GCCCGGCATGACCCCACCCTCCTCGTGCCGGGGCAGCCGCCCGGACGAGAGGCCGGAGGGCAGCCGGACCTGGCCCGGCGGCGGCAGCACCGGCCGGCGACGATGGCGCCGCCAGGCATTCCAGTACGGCGTGAAGACCCGGTAGTGGTCCCCGCCGCCGGAAGGCAGCAGCGCGTCCGGCGGCACGGCGGTGACACCGGGAAAGCGGACGAACTCCACCCGCTCCCCGGCAAGACGCGCCTCACGCCGCCGGGCCAGCGAGCTGACGTCGGCGCTGGCGTGGATCGCCGTCGCACCCACCTCACCGGCCAGCTTCATCGTCTCGCCAACGACGTCCCCGTGCCGCACGACCAGGTCGCCACCGCGCTCCCGGAGCGAGGCCCGCAGATCGGCCAGGCACTGCAGCAGGAAACCGTGCCGCCTGCCTTCAGGCACGGACGGGTCCAGCACGAACAGCGGCACCACCTGCCCGGCCCGCTCGCAGGCGGCGGCCAGCGCCGGATGGTCGTGCACGCGCAGGTCCCTGTTGAAGAGCACGATCACTGTGTCCACCGGAACAGTGTGGTCAGGGGCGGCTCCGACAGCACGACGCAGCGCCGGAGAGAGACCGGCTCGGGTGAGCGGGGAGTCCCTGGCCGTGGACGAATCGGGCGACCTTGTCCGGGGTGCCAAGGGCCGGCGTACCCGGAGCGTCGCGCCCGGATCAGCCGGTCGGCGCCTCCGCGAGTGACAGGCTGTTGCCGTCCGGATCGAGGACTTCGACGTGGCGCACGCCGTTGCCGTAGGTCTCCACGGGCTCGTGCTCGATGCCGTGCGCGGCCAGCCGGGCCAGGATGTCGTCGAGGTCGGTCACGCCGAACGTGATCATCGTGCCGCCCACCCGTGCGGACCGTACCTGCCGGTCATCGATGACGACCCACGCGTTCTCACCGACCTGCCACAGGTACTCCTCGCCGATGATCTCGTCCGCCGGCCGCCCGAAGAACACCTCGAACCACTTCTGCGATGCCGCCCGGTCACGCACGCACACGACGCTGTACAGGTCCACCGGAACCACTCCTTCCTGCCGATTCAAGAGTGAGACCGCTCCTGCGGCCGGAACTCATCGGGGCCGGTCAAAGGCGTGGTGAGTCTGCCCGGCCCCCGCCGTGCGCCCCCGAGCCCCGCGCGCCAGGAAAAGGGACAGCGCGGCGAGGCCGAAGGCGGCCAGCATGATGGCGGCCATGGAGATCGTGCGGCCGTCGCCGAAGAGGCCCGACAGGGGTGAGGCGGCCGCGCCGAGGATGAACTGGCTGCCGCCGAGCAGGCCGGAGGCCGCTCCGGGAGCGTCGTGGCCGAGCGACTGGACGATGGTCGTGGTGGCGGGCAGCGCCGTGCCGAGGCCGGTGACCGTGACGAACAGGCAGGCCCAGGTGGCGGCGAAGGAACCGCCGGTCGTGACCAGGGACACGACCAGGGCCGCCGTACCGGTGCCGGCCACGGACAGCCCCGCGACCAACAGGGTGTCCGCCCGGACGCGGGCGGACAGGCGGCCGAAGAGGAGGCTGGAGGCCAGCATGCCGAGGGCGTTGACGGCGAAGACGAGGCTGTAGCGTGCCGCCGAGAGGCCGTAGACGTCCTGGAAGACGAACGTCGAGCCAGCGATGTAGGTGAAGAGCGCGGCCCCGGTGCAGGACGAGGCGAGCACGTACCCCACGAGGGCGGGCCGCCCGGCGAGCATCGCGATGGCCTTGACCACGCCGGTCACCCCGCCCGAACGCCTACGTTCGGCGGGCAGGCTCTCCGGCACCCAGGCGAGGATCCCCGCGATCAGCAGCACGCCGAAGCCCGCCAGCGCGGCGAAGACGAGGCGCCAGGAGCCGACCCCGAGGATCGCCCCGCCGAGCACCGGCGCGACCACCGGGGCCATGAACACGATCGCCGACAGGGTGGCGAAGTGGCGGCCGGCCTCCGGAGTGCCGTGGAAGCGGTCGGTGAGCACGGCCCGGGCGACCACCATGCCCGCCGCCCCCGCGACCCCCTGTAACAGCCGTACCGCGTCGAAGATCTCGATTCTGGGGGAGACCGCGCAGGCGACCGACAGCACCGTGAACAGCGTGGCGCCGGCCAGCAGGACGCGGCGGCGGCCCACCGCGTCGCTGACCGGGCCCAGGAGGAGCTGCCCCGTGGCGAGCCCCACGAGAAAGGCCGTCAGGGACAGCTGGACCGTGGAGTCCGCGGTGCCGAAGGACCTGGCCAGGCCGGGGAAGCCGGGCACGTACATGTCGATGGCCAGCGGAGCGACCGCGGTCAGGGCCGCGAGCACGACAATGAGCCGGCCGGTGCGCTTCTGACCGGTGGCCAGAGCCTGGATCTGGGACATGGATGAGCTGCTTTCCGGCTTGGGGCATGGGCGGGAGCCGCCGGAGTTCGCTCCGCTCCGGGTACGCCGTTGATCATCGGCGGTGAAGATTATGCATCGTCCGTCCGAAGAATGACACCACTAGTCAGGGGTGATCCATTCGATTAGCATCGGCGCTGACTGCCCCCGGACATATTTGTCAACGTTCAGGGTTGCGAAGCTCGCCGTACGCATCGCCGGCCTGTGATCGGCAACCCGACAGTTTCCCCAGCAGAGGGTTATTCGTTCCACCACGCCCCGCGCCGCGGCATGCCGCGCTGAAGGAGGACAGGTGCGTACACCCGGCATCTACCTGCGCAGTATCGGCGTTCATCTGCCGCCGGTGGTCAGCATCGAGACGGCCGTCGCCGAGGGCCGTTATCCGGCCGACGAGATGGAGTACTTCCGCCTCGGCGGGGCCGCGGTGGCGGGTGACGTACCCGCTCCGGAGCTCGCGTTGCGGGCGGCCCGGCACGCGTTCGAGCGCTCGGACGGGATGTCGCCGCATGATCTGGATCTGATGCTGTACGCCGACGTCTGGCACCAGGGGCCCGAGGGCTGGCAGCCGCAGTTCTACCTGCAGCAGCATCTGGTGGGCGGTGACGTCCTGGCGGTCGAGCTGCGGCACGGTTGCTGCGGGCTGTTCAGCGCGCTGAAGCTCACCGCCGGGTACTTACGGCCGGGTGGCAGGGCGCTGCTGGTCGGCGCCGACAACCACGGCAGCCCGCTGGTCGACCGGTGGCGCATGATGGAGGGCTACGTGGTGGGCGACGCCGGGTGCGCGCTGCTGGTCACCACGGACCCGGGTTTCGCGGAGTTGCGGTCGGTCAACGTGGTCGTGCTGCCGGAGGCCGAATCGGTCAACGACGGTGGTGTGCCGATGTTCCCGCCGGACGCGACCGTGGGCCGGCCGCTCGACTTCGCCGCCCGGCACAGCGAGTTCCGCAAGCGCCTGGTGGCCCGCGACGGCGCCGGGGTCATGCTGGCGATCCAGTCGACGCTGATGGAGCTGGTCGATCGCACGCTCAAGGAGGCGGGGATCACGCTCGACGAGGTGGAGCGCGTGGCGTTCCCGCACGGGCGCTGGGACAACGTGGAGGAGCGGGTGAGCTGGTTCGGGCTGACCCTGGCCGACACCACCTGGGAGTACGGCGCCGGCATCGGCCATCTCGGGGTCAGCGACCAGTTCGTGGCCCTGGACCACCTGCTGGCCACCGGGGCGCTGGCTCGCGGCGACTATGTGCTGCTCGTCGGGGTGGGGTCCGGCAAGACCCTGGCCTGCGCGGTCCTGCGGATCCTCGACATTCCCGCGGAGTACGCCTCCGGCGCGGCCGGCTGAGCGGGCATGGCTGCGCGCAGCACTGCGGCGATCAGCCGGTCGTTCTCCCTTAGCCTCGCCGCCCCCGTGAGCAC
>NZ_VCKX01000544.1 GCF_005889725.1 Nonomuraea zeae | reverse complement strand
ATCCTGATCGCGTGCTGAACGCCGTACTCGATCTCGTGCTCCCCTCGGTGTGCGCCGGCTGCGGTGCCGCGGGGGCGCGGTGCTGCGGGGGTTGCCTCGCCGAGCTGACCGCCGCTCCGGGACGGCGGCTGCCCGAGCCGGCCCCGGCCGGATTGCCCGACTGCTGGTCGGCGGCCCGCTACGAGGGCGCGGTCCGCCAGGCGATCGTGGCGTACAAGGAGCGGGGCGCGGTGGCGCTCGCCGGGGTGCTGGCGCAGGTCCTGGCGTACACCGCGCTGACGGCGATCGGCGCGGGGGCGCTGAGGGGAGCGGCGAGCGGGCCGTTCGCGCCGGCACCGTCCGCCGTCGGCCCGTTCTCCACAGCGCCGTTCCCCCCAGCGCCGTTCCACGCAGCGCCGTTCTCCACAGCGCCGTTCTCCACAGTCCCGTTCGCTGTGGTGCCGGTGCCGAGCGGGCGGCGGAGCCGGCGGGTCAGGGGCCACGACCCGGTGGGACGGCTGGCGGCGTTGGTGGTGCGGCACCTGCGGTCGTACGGGCTGCCGGCCGAGCTGTGGCCGGCCCTGACCCAGGCGCGGCGGGTGGCCGACCAGGCGGGCCTGAGCTCTGCTGAGAGAGCCGCCAACCTCGCCGGGTCACTCCAGGTCTCCGGAGCCGCGAAAAGGCCTCCAGCGGCCTGTGCGCTGCTCCTGGACGACATCGTCACGACCGGCGCCACGCTGGTGGAGGCGGCCAGGGCCCTGAGTTCGGCAGGCATGCTGACACCTCTGGCGGTCACCGTCGCCGCGACACGCCGAAGATCTTGCAAACCATTACAGTCACGGTGAGTAAAGAAAGATCCAATTCGCAACCCTAACCAGGAGGTCACATGTCACTTCCTTCGGGGTGGTGGCGGGGCAGCTCAGCGGACGGGAGCCCCGTACGCATAAGGGCTGCCGACCGGTTATAAGGGGTGCCCGAATGGCCTTATGGGCCCTGCGGAAATCACGGTAAGTGATCCTTTGGCGCATGCCTCAGCTGACATTCGCCCTGGATACGGATAGCGTTCTGACATGGCACCCGTTCGGGTCCGTGGTTGCGCAGAGCCGGAGTACCCGGCTCTGCTAGCCGATGCCAGCCGCAGGCAAAACGGTCCACGTAAGGCGACTCTTTGTCGACCGATCACGGTGCGGCTTAGGGGTAAGTCCTGCCTTCCCGAGGGGCCAGATGTCCCTCGCCAGAAGAGAAGGGCAGTAGTGGCAACAGAGCTGCGAGACCCTCAGCAGGCGAATGTGGGGTCGAAGACCAGGTCGGCCGGGCGGGTGCCGTTCGAGTTCCCGGTGATACCGAGTCGGAAGAGGGGAACGGTGACAGGAAGGCAGACAGAAGACCCCGTCCGGCAGGCACGTTGCCGGGCGCTCTTGCTCAGTCGTTAGACGAAGGGGGGCTGTTGCATGGACATCATCGTCAAGGGCCGGCACACAGGAGTGAGTGATCGGTTCCGTGACCAAGTGACGACCAAGCTGGCCAGGATCGAACGTCTGGACAACAAACTCATCCGAGTCGATGTGGAGGTGTCGAAGGAACGCAATCCGCGTCTCGCCGGACAGCGGGAGCGCGTGGAGCTCACCATTCACTCTCGAGGACCGGCCATCCGCGCCGAAGCCTCGGCCGACGACCGATTCGTAGCCCTCGACATGGCCCTCGACAAGCTGGAAGGCCGCCTCAGGCGACTGTCCGACCGGCGCAAAGTCCATCACGGCAACCACTGCCCGCCCTCCGTGGCGGAGATCACCGCGACGCTCCCCGACGCCGCCGACCTGGCTGAGCGGAAGGCTCCTTCCGTCCCCAAGCCGGCCGAGCCGGACGAGGACGAGCTCGTACGAAGCGACAAACTCTACGACGACATCGTTCCGATCGAGATGGACGGCGACGGGCCGCTCATCGTGCGGGAGAAATTCCACAGAGCGGAACCCATGACCATCGATCAGGCCCTACTGGAGATGGAGCTGGTAGGACACGATTTCTACCTGTTCCGTGACAAGGAGAGCGGCCAGCCGTGTGTCGTTTACAACCGGCGCGGATATAACTACGGCGTGTTGCGGCTCGTAGAGCCCTGATCGCCCGCTAAAAGATCTTCTCGACCACCCGAGAACCGCGGCACACGTGCCATCATGGCGGTTCAACGGCTCTGGCCCCCCGACGAGGAGGAGACGTGAGCGAGCTCAGTCAGGTTCAGATGAGCGAGCGAAGCGAGGGTACGGCAGTCGCGAGGCGGATCAAGGAGGCCTTGTGACCGAGTCTGGCGAGGTGCGCCCGCCAGAGAGCGAGCCGATCCGCGTGCTGATCGTTGACGATCACGAGCTGATCAGGCGGAGCCTGGCGCTGGCGTTGGCTGCTGAGCCCGACATCGAGGTGGTCGGTGAGGCGAGCGACGGGCAGGAGGCGGTCGAACTGGCCGATCGCCTCATGCCCGACGTCGCGCTCATGGACGTTCGCATGCCCCGGCAGGACGGGATCGAGGCGACCAAGGGCATCAAGGCCTCCGTCCCGAGCACCCGCATCATCATGCTGACGGTCAGCGACGAGGAAGAAGATCTCTTCGAGGCCATCAAGGCGGGAGCCACCGGCTACCTGCTCAAGGATGTCCAGATCAACGACGTCCCCGCGGCGGTGCGGGGCGTCCACGAGGGGCAGTCCTTAATCAACCCGGCGATGGCCGCCAAGCTCATCAACGAGTTCCAGACCATGAGCCGCAAGGAGGCCGAGCGCCCGCCCCAGCTTCCGGTGCCGCGGCTGACGGAGCGCGAGATGGAGGTCCTGCGGCTGGTGGCCAAGGGCATGAACAACCGCGAGATCGCCAAGCAGTTGTTCATCTCGGAGAACACCGTGAAGAACCACGTCCGCAACATCCTCGACAAGCTGCAGCTCCATTCGCGGATGGAGGCTGTCGTTTACGCGGTGCGGGAGCGCATGCTGGAGATCACGTAGCCACGGCTACGCAGGCTGGCACCGGCGGCGGGATGTGGGGGCGCTGAGCTCTGGGTTCGCGCCTTTGCCGCGCTCCGGGGGCGTGCCCTAGGGTTCGCGGCGCGTCCGCCCGCTCACGAGTGCAGGTGCGGTCCACCCGCCCGGGGCAGCCAAGTCGGATGGCCAGTCATGGCGTTCCCGGTGAAGGGCGGCCAGGACGTCTGGTGGGCGGTCAGGCTGATCTCGGTAGAGCGCGGGCCAAGGCCGTTCGATGGGCGGCCAGGATGTTCCCGAGAAGGCGCCAGCCGGGGAGCCTGGTGGGCGGCCAACAGTCCGCCGTCAGGGATGGCCAGGGCGCGTCCGACGGGTGCTCAGGGCTTTCCGGGTTGACGCATGCTTCAAGCGGGACTGGGTCAGGTCGTATCCGCCTGCCACGACGGGCGTGGCGCGCGCCGTGTCGGCGTTGGGCTGGTAATCCGCAGGGCAGGGCAGGGCGTCGGGCACAGGGCGGGTCGAGGCGTCCGGCAGGGGAACGCACGGTTGTCCGCTTGGGCGCGCGCAGGGCGTCTGGCCGAGGGGCGCTCAAGGCATCCATTGGTCGATCGGGGCATCCGGTCGAGGATGTGTCTCGGGGCGCCAGGTCGGGACGGATGAGGGATGGTCGGGGCGTCTGGTGGGTGATTTGTCCGGGGCGTTAGGACGGGGACGCCCGGTGAACGGTCAGGGCGTCCGGTGGGCGATTTGTTCGGGGCGTTGGGGCGGGGACGCCCGAGGAACTGGCTCTTATACACATCT
>NZ_VCKX01000543.1 GCF_005889725.1 Nonomuraea zeae | reverse complement strand
CCGCCTGCACTCGGCCATCGGACACCTTCCACCTGAGGAATTCGAGGCGATCTACTACGCTCAACACCAGCCCAACGATGCCCTGACCATCAACCGCTGAGGTCTCCATCAAACTCGGGGCGGTTCACGGGAACCGGACTTCGAAGTCATCCACCCGGATCAGTCGCAGGCGGCGGCGCGGGCCGCGCGGATGGCCGTGATCGCATTGGTCTGATCGCGGGCGAGCCGGGTGATCAAGAGGGAGACAGTTGGGTCGGAGGCGACGGTCCGAACAGATCGCTCTGGGCGCGCAGCACCGCAATGCCGGCCAGGCAGTCGCCGCCGAGGGCGAGGCTGACGGCCGGGCCGGCCACGATCTTGCCGTGGTCATGTACCGCGTGTGAGGGACGCCGGCCGGTGACTCGCAGCGTGTCGAGGAGCAGCAGCGCACCCGAATGGGGGACGAGCCCGGTACCGTCGGCGGATGCGGCGATCTTGCCGTGGGAGGCGATATCCTTCACGTGAAAAGTGCCCTCTGAACTGGCGTGGACGGGACTCTCGACCCATTCCTTCCAGCCAGAAGGCGCTTTTGTGCATATGATCAAGCCTGGCGAAAGACTAACCATCCCGGCTGCGCACCTGATCACGCGTCGGGCGCCCGGCAACGGCTGACTCTCTAGCGGCACCACACATTGACGGCCTTCACGATCTTCATTGCCTGGCTCGGGCTAACGTCGGAGCCTCCGCGCTCGAACCGGAGGCGCACCCGTTTCTCCACAAGTCCCGGCTCGCCGTCGTCGGCGCCCTCCAGGATGTCCAGGCACGTGCTGATGCCGTAGTGCACCGTGCTTTCCTGATCGACTATGAGCTGCGGATCGATGGCACTCAACGTCGCCAGGAAATCGGCCCGATCTCCGGCCAAGATCCGTTCCGGCTCGGCCGCGTTCGAAAGGATGCTGGGTAGGTCACTGGCCGCCGGCGAGCCAGCCGTCGGCGACCGGGGGTCCCCGCCTCCCACCAGAGCGATGCCGAAAGCGAGTAACAGGGCGAGAGTCCCGCCGAACACCCCTAACACCATCCTGGAGCAGTCTGCTTGCATGGGCGGCACGTGTCCCTTCTCAATTGAGTTGGCGTGCGGGAGAAGGTGTGACCTGGTGGACGCCAAGGCGACTGAGACATTCAGGGTGATGGCCGTCTCAGGATCATGGCGTGGCAGGTCGAATGTCTCAGATCGCCTGGCGCGTGATCATGGAAGGCTGCGGTGCTCAACGCGGCTGTGGCAGGCACTGCGTCTGGTCCCTCGCCTGGGGTCCGGCTGCGTGTCAGCGCCTTCCCTGCCAGGAGTAGAAGGCGCCCTCTAGGTGCTCAAAATAGTGATTGATGTGGTCTTCCGACCACTCCATGTCCTCGCGGATTGGAGCTGGATCGCCCTGCGGACTCCAAGCGTAGCCGTAGGGGCTGGCCAACGCCTCGCCTTGTCGGAAGACGACGACGCCGTGCTCGCGGCGGACCTCCTCAAAGTCCATCCCGCCGACGGTGCGGGGGCCGAGTCGGTCGCCGTCCTTCATTGTGCGGGCGAACGCCTCCATCTCTGCCGTCGAGCGGATGAATCGCTGGCGTCGGTGCCGCGGAAGGCCACGATTGCCGCTATCACGACGACCGCGGCTGTGAGGACGCCGACGAACGCCAAGGCTTTCGAACGTGAACCGCTGACTAACATGTGGCCTCCGGCTGATCGTCGTGAACAATGGTTTGATGATCGTAAACGAACCAGCTGGGCGGCAGCCACCTGCGGCCGTGCACTCGAAGCTGTCTTGCTAGTGATTACGAAATTGCGAGGCCAGGGGACCATGCGTCCTTCTTCGTCGCGGTCTTAGCCTGGCGAAGGAGCATCGCGGCGTTCTTGCGCTCGTTCTCAATCCATAGATAAAGCGCGTCGCTTCGAAAAGCGCTCCAATTCTGGCCTGGCCTGGCATAGTCGCGGGCGACCGTTCGCCGGATCTCCGCGAGGAGGGCCGGCTCGACGCTGAAGATCATGCCTGGCCTCCGCGACAGGGCGAGGGCTCGCCAGACAGGCATGACAAGCAGACGGGTGAGGGCAACGACCTGGGGGGTAACGTCCTGCTGCCTGCGCCGGGCCGTGTTGGTTCGTTGTCAGCTTCCAGTCCTGACCTGCCAGAGTGACCATGCGCTTGCCGAAGCGCTCTTGATGGCGTCCCGCGCTTGTCCAACTGGAGAAGATGTAGTCCGCGTCGTGAAAGGCGGTCATGAGGGCCTTTCGGCCATAACGCCGACACAGCCTGCGATGCTGACGGTTGGCGTGGAGAACGTCCTCAACGTGATGAAGTCGCGGCTGTGGTTCGGCAGTTTCGCCGCTGAAGGCGATCCAGCGTCGGTGCCGCCAGCAGATCACGTCTTCAAAGTGATGCCAGCGGACAGGACTGCCGTTGTTCGGGCTCACGTCATGCTTGAGGAGGCATGATCCGCAGAAGCTGCGACATTGATGAGCTTCACCAGGCCGCGGCCGCCCGTCGAGTTTCATGCTTCCGAGCTCGTCGGGGGTGCAGAGCTCCAAGATCGCGTAGCGTAGCGATCGTTGTGGATAGCCGGTGAGGCGGGCCAGCCTGTGAGGAGGAACAGGGACGCTCTTGAGCCTGCTGCCGCTCAGGAGCTCGCGTAGCGAGGACGGCTCGAGATGATTGGCCGTTGCGAGACGGTTCAGATAGGAATCCAGGGTTTCATCCAGGATCGGCGCCGGCCGCCGCGGCAGGAGCTGCAAAGGCGGGGCCTTCCAGGAGATGAAGACCGGTGGTGAGATCATGTCGCGTCGCCGCCCTCGGACTCGGCAGCGTGGTCGACCGGGATCTCCTCCAGAAGCTTGCGGGTAACAGCCTCGGTGCCGTCCTGTATGGCGGTGATGGCTCCGGCTCGGATCAGGTGCGACAAGCTGCCGATCATGCCGCCGGTCCGGCGGTGCAGGTATTTGGAAAGCCCCACGAGAGCGCCGGGCTTGTGGTGATGGAGGCGGAGCTCGCCTTCCATAGCGGCGACCAGTCCGTTCCATTCGGCCTGGTAGGGGAAGGGGCGGCTGTTGATGAGGACGCAGCGACCGGCGATTTGTTTGCCGCGCACCCCGGTGAACAGTCCCTCGCGCTCAACGTTGATGCCCGCATAGACGAAGGTGACGGGCAGGTGCTCGGTGAAGTACTTCAGATGATCGGACATGTCCTCGCCCGCGCTGGTGGCGAGGTTGAGGTTGTGGATCTCATCGACCAGGACCAGGTCGCAGCGGGCCTCGATGAGAATTTGGCAGACGGCGTCGGCGATGTCGGTGGTGTTGGCTGATCTCTTGATCGAAGGCAAGCCGAGGAAGCGCGCGAATTCCATGGCCAGTTTGCGCGGCGACCCCTTTGGCGGGGTCGTCTCGTAGACGACCGGGATGCGCTCTCGACGACCCGGATGGCGATCGCGGGCCATCAGCTCGTGTGTGCGCCCCAGCTGCTTGATCGCGGTGCTTTTGCCTGTCGTCCAAGGCCCAGAGACGATCATTCCGCGGCGGGCACTGGTCTCTCGCCGGTTCAGTTGGGTGAGCAGGCGCCCTTGCTTGGCGACCTCACGAACGGTGGAGGTGGCCACCACGGCCAGCTCCGAGTGATAGGTGATGCGTGTGTCGCTGTAGGAGGAGCGCTGATCATCGTTCAGCGCGTCCCGTTTGAGGGGCCACGGTGATTCCGGACAGCCGTGTTATGAGTGCAGCCTATGCGGCCGCTGGGGTTGAAAGGGCCTCGTTGAGAACCTCCAGGGGTGGCCGGTAGCCGAGCGCCGAGTGCAGGCGCCGAC
>NZ_VCKX01000542.1 GCF_005889725.1 Nonomuraea zeae | reverse complement strand
CGTTCCCTTATGAAAAGAGTCAGGCGCGTCAGATGGGTATAAGAGACAGCCACCATGACCTCGCCGGCCGCCAGCGCCGTCAGCACCGACCCGATCGCGAACGCCGCCAGGCAGGCGTGGATCAGCGGCCGCCGGCCGTACCGGTCGGAGAGCTGCCCGAGCAGCGGCATGGCCGCGATGTAGCCGAGCAGGAAGCCGGTGACGATCGGCGTGGCCCGCTCCAGGTGGTTGAGCGGGATGTCCACGTATTCGGCGATGTCGATGAGGACCGTCACCACCACGTACGCGTCCAGCGCGGCCAGCAGCACCACCGCGCCGCCCGCGCCGAGGACGACCCGGCGGGCGCGCCTCATCCGGCGGGGGGCGGCGTGATCGTGACCGGCGCGTCGTAGTCGCTGAACGACACCGTCACCGTGCCGTTCTGCAACGGCAGGCTGGCCTTGGTGAGCCGGCTGGTGGCCTGGTCGAGCCAGACCTTGCCGCTCACGCCCTGCGTGACCCCCGGGATGATCTGGCCCACGACCTGGCCGGGGAACGTCGTGGCGACCCGGTAGGCGCCGCTCTCGACGGCCTCGACCTTAGGATCGGTGCCGGAGGCGAGCAACTGCGCGATGCCCTTGGTCGGCTCCAGGATCACCGATGGGTCGTAGAACTGCGCGAGCTGCTGCCTGGTCATCTTCTGGAAGCCGCCTGTCGGGCCCTTGAAGTGGACAGTGTCCCCGACCAGCGCGAAGCTGACCTCCTGGAGGGTGCCCAGCACCTCGATCGTGATCGTGCCGTCGGCGTCCCCGGCGGCGGTGAGCCGGCCGTCTGCCTTCTTGACCGGCACCTGCGGCTTGCCCTCCGTCGCGATCGAGAAGCTGGCCGACTTGACGGCCTTCATGGCCTCGGCGGCCTTCTTCATCACGTCAGGACCGTCGGGCAGCTCGGCCCCGCCGCTCGACGAGCACGCCGACACGAACGCGAGCACGGCCACGATCAGTAGCTTTCTGAGCATGTGCGGATGGTAGCGAGCGCCCGGGAACGTCCGTGAGCCGAAGCCGATACCGGTTGGGTGTCAGCGCAGCTTCTTCAGGTGCTCGACGAGTGGCGCATATGCCGTCTCCAGCGCGTCGAGCTGGTCGTCGGTGAGCCGGTCGACGAAATGCTCGCGCACGCTCGCCACGTGGAACGGCGCCACCCGCTGGATCGTCTCCCAGCCCTCGTCGGTCAGCACCGCGAACGTGCCGCGCCGGTCGTCTCGGCAGTCTTCCCTCGTGACCAGGCCCTTGGCCTCCATGCGCGAGATCTGGTGCGACAGCCGGCTGCGTGACTGGATCGTCGCGTCCGCCAGGTCGCTCATCCGCATGCGCCGCTCCGGGCTCTCGGACAGGTTGACCAGGATCTCGTAGTCGTTCAACGAGAGTGCGTGCTCCTGCAGCTCGCGGTCGAGGCGATGGAGAAGCAGCTTGTGCAGCGCCAGATGCGTGCGCCAGGCACGCTGTTCGGCGGGGGAAAGCCAGCGAGGCGCGCTCATGATCTCCAATCTAGCGCACGTAGAGTAAAGCTTCATGGGGGACAAGTCAGGGGAGAGCCTGGGCACCGTCCTGGTGGCCGGCGCGGCGAACCTGGCCATCGCCCTGGCCAAGCTCGTTGCCGGCCTCATCGGCGGCTCGGCGGCCATGCTGTCGGAGGCGGCCCACTCGGCCGCCGACACCGTGACCGAGTTGCTGCTCCTGGTGGCGGTGCGCCGCTCGGGCCGGCCGGCGGATCGGCGGCATCCGTTCGGGCACGGCAAGGCCGGCTTCTTCTGGGCCATGATGGCGGCCGTGGCGACGCTGGTGGGCGGCGCCGGGTTCTCCGTCACCCACGGCCTGCACGAGATCAGCCACGGCGAGGAGCTGTCGAACCTCACCCCGTCCTACATCGTGCTGGCCGTCTCCTTCGTCATCGAGGGCATCTCGTTCACGAAGGCGCTCACGCAGCTGCGCGGCGAGGCCGAGAGACACCGGGTCGGGCCGTTGCGCCTGGTGCGGATCACGTCCGACACGGCGCTGAAGGCCGTGCTGTTCGAGGACGCCGCGGCCCTGGCCGGGCTGCTGATCGCGGCCGCCGGGCTGCTCGGCTCGCAGCTCACCGGCTCCGCCCTGTGGGACGGCGCCGCCTCGGTCGCGATCGGGCTGCTCCTGCTGGTCGTGGCGCTCACCCTGATCAGGTCGAACCTGTCACTGCTCATCGGCCAGGCCGC
This sequence comes from Nonomuraea zeae, assembly GCF_005889725.1. Taxonomy (GTDB): domain Bacteria; phylum Actinomycetota; class Actinomycetes; order Streptosporangiales; family Streptosporangiaceae; genus Nonomuraea; species Nonomuraea zeae. The sequence goes on along the minus strand of NZ_VCKX01000542.1, from coordinate 1,704 downwards.
GCCCCAGCAGACCGAGGTCGGCATCCGCGCCGTGCTGCTGGCCCAGCCGGAGGTGGAGGACGTGGTGGAGCTGCTCACCATGATGATCGGCCCCGGCGAGATCCTGGTCGCCGCGAAGATCGACTTCAGGGACGAGGCGAGCGCGGCGGGGGTGGAGATCGCGTGTGAGGAGGTGGACCGGCGGTTGCGGGAGTGCTTCCCCGGCGTGAGCCAGGTCTTCCTCGACCCGACCCCGACCGTCCGCCGGTAACCGCAAAGCCGCCCCGGCTGCCCGCCGGTAACCGCAAAGCCCGCCCCGGCTGCCCCCCATTAACCGTGGAGCCCGCCGACGGCACCGGTCAGCTGAACGACATCACGATGGCGACCCCGACCACGTGCATCAGCACCACCGCGACGATCAAGGACACGAACACGAACTTGGCCGGGCCGTGCTCGAAGGTCTTGCCCTCTTCGAGCGGCTTGCGCTGGGCCATGCGATCTGCGATGCGCTCCTCGACTGACTTGCGGTAGAACATGTGGTCTAGTCTATCCGGGGATGGTGACCCTCCTCGCGGGGGTGTCCGTGATGACCGCCACTCTGATGTCCGGCCCGGCGCTCCACTCCAGCAGGTGCCGGCCCGTCAGGTCGTCGCCGCCCGTGTGCAGCTTGTCCAGCGTCAGCTCGCCGCGCTTGATCAGCGCCTCCTTGCGCGTCCAGTACCGCATCAGCTCGTCGTTGCCGGTGACCATCGCGCGCTGGCGCGGCGTCAGCACCCGGTCGGCCAGCAAGGTGTCGAGCGGGCCGGGCGGCACGCGCTCGGCGTCCACGCCGACCTTGCCCGGCCCGGCGGCCGCGCACACGTAGCCGCGCGTGTGGCTGAAGCTGACGCCCAGATCGGGCGCCTGCTCGATGTACGGCTTGCCGTGTCCTGGCCCGTGCAGCTCGCAGTGCTGCAGCAGCGTCAGGTCCTGCGGATCGGCCTCCAGCGCCGCGGCGGCGCACAGCCGGATGAGGAGGTGGGCGGCGGTGAAGCAGGCGCGGTCGGCCTCGAACCTGAACCGCGCGGCCCGTTCCCGCTCCACCTCGGTGAGCCAGTCGTCAGGGGCGAGCACCTCGTCCGGGTGGCCGCCCATCGCCAAGGGGCCGATCGTCAGTCCTTCTTATCGTCGCCGTCGGCGGGCTTGCCGCCGTCGAGGTTGTACTGGTCGTCGGAGGCCGCACCGAGCACGGTCACGTCATGGACCTTCCAGGCGCCCTTCTCCTTCACAAGACTGATCTTAAGGTGGGAATCCTTCACTGAGCGGATGGCTTCGGAAGTATTCACCTGTTGGTCGACCACGACGATGGCGTGCGCGGTGGCCTCGTCCACGTCCGCGAGGTAGACCTCGCGTACGGTGGCCTGCGAGGTCGCCTTGAGCTTGACGATGACCTGGGCCATCGCGCCGCCGAAGGCCGCGTCGTACGTGCCGAGGAAGTCGCCCGTCGCCTGGGCGGCCAGGGCCGAGCGGGTGGCCTGGAGGTTCTGGTAGTCGTAGCTCAGCAGGGCCTTGCTGAACGCGCCCGCCGCGCCCGAGACCTCCAGCCGCAGCGCCCGCTCGGACTCCAGCCGGGCACTCGCGTCCTGGGCCTGGGCGGCGGAGACCCACTGGAGCACGGCCGTGGCGGCGGTCGCGGTCACCAGCATGGCCGCCAGGGCCCCCAGGACCCGGGCCCGGGTGAACGCC
>NZ_VCKX01000541.1 GCF_005889725.1 Nonomuraea zeae | reverse complement strand
GGCGCGAGCGGCGCGGCCTGCCGCCAGGAGACGTCCTCCCCGCTGATCGGCGCCTCGCTCACGTCCCGACCGCCCGGAAGCGTCCCGTCCAGGGGCGTCCCGCTCGCGGCGCCCTGCTGCTCGGGTGCGGCGTCATGTTGCTGCCGTCGCGGGGATCCTGCGGATTGCCCGGCCGAGGGCTCCTGGAGCGGGGACGCGGGCCGGTCACCCCTCGCGGCGGGCCGGTCTGGTGACTCGTCCGGGGCAATGTGGTCGTCCCAGGTGACAGGTCCGCCGACCGGATCGTGCACGAGCACCTGGCCGTCGGGGGTGAGTGTCGCCGCGCCCATGCGTACCTGCGCGCCCTGGGCGACCGCGGCGCGCAGCAGGGCATCGCGGACCGAACGGCCGTCCACGCGTGCGGCGCCCGGTACGAGGAGCGCGCTCAACGTGTCGGACAGCGGCGGGAACAGCTCGGCCGGGGTGGCCACGTCGACGACGTCGCCCATCTCCGGCGCGGCGGCATGGCGGCGGCGCAGCAGGGCGCGTACCGGCTCCAGATCGGCCGGGTCCTCCGCCACCAGCAGGGCGCCGACCTTGGCGTACCCGATGTCCTCGCCCAGCTCCTCCACCAGGTCGGGGTAGAGCCGGGCGCCCTCGCGGGTCAGCTGGTACCAGTCGTCGTCCTCCGGATGGTCCACCCACGGGCACACGATGCCGGCGCCCGCCTGGGTCGCCTCGCCCTGGTATCCGCCGTCCACCACGGTCACCGAGGCGCCGCTACCGCTCAGGTAGTAGGCCGCACTGGCTCCGACGATGCCGCTTCCGATCACCACAACACGCATGGGACCAATGATCGCAGTAGGGGTGACCTGGGCTGATGACCGGATCGGCCGCTTGCCATCCGGATACCTGGGCACGGCCTATCCCGTGCTCGGGCCCCGGCCGCATGCCACTGGGAATGGCTGTGGGACCGGTCGTGGGACCGGTTGTGAGTCCGGTGGCGGGATCGGCCGCGGGCCCTTGGCGGGACCGGCCCTGAGCAGCGCTGACGGCAGGCTCTCTTGACCGTGATCCGGGACGGCTATGGTCAGCGCATGGACGTCGCCGTCACCATGATCGACCTGCCCAGCCCCGTCCTGGCCGCCGCATCGGACGGGACCACCGTGTGGTGTGCGGGCAGCGACGGGGTGCGGGCCTACACGGCGTCCGGCACGCCGCTGCACGCCGCGCCCGGCACCCGCCGCCCCCCACACCCGACCACGCCCGGCGAAAGGTACGCCTCCCGCACGGCCGATCGCGGCAACGAGCTCCGTGCGGTGGCGGGTCGCGGCGATATGCCCCACACGGCGGGTAGCGGTGATACGCCCCACACGGTGGATCGCGGCGATGTGCCCCGCACGGCAGGTCGTGGTGATGCGCCCCGCGCGACGGACCGAGCCGGTGCGGCTCGCGCGGCGGATCGTGGCGAGGGACCTCACGTGGCGGGTCGTGGTGACGTGTCCCGCCTGGCGGATCGTGGCACGGCCTCCCGCGCGTCGGTCGGCGGTGACGCGGCCCGCGCGATGAGTGGTGGTGACGCGGGACGTGCGGCGAATGGTGGCGACGCGGGACGCGCGGAGGGTGGTGCCGACACGGGACGCGCGGCGAACGGTGGTGACACGGGACATGTGGTCGAGGGCGGGGTGCTGGTGTTGAGATCCCTGGCGGCGGTGCCGGGGACGGTGTCCGCCGGTACGGCCGGTGTGCCCGGCACGCTGGCGGAGACCGTGATGGTGCCCAGGACGTTCGCCGGGGCGCCGCCAGTGGACTCGCGACCGTCCGGGTCCCTGGCGGGGACGGTGGCCGGGATCGCCGGTGACCGGGTCTACTGGCTCGACCCCGAAGGTTTCCCGCTGGCCAGTGCGCATTTCGAAGGCCGTGTCCTCGCGGGTGGCGGGGAGATCTGGGCCGTCGGAACCGACCGGGCGTGCCGCTTGGCCGCGCCCGGCCGACTGGGCGAGCTGGTCGAGCTGCCCGGGCTCGACCGGTGCGCGGTGGAGGGCGAGCGGCTGTGGTGGACCTCGAAGCGGGACACCCTGCTGCGCGGCGGCCCGAAGGAGGTGGACCTCGGGGAGCGCGAGCGGGGCGGCATGATCGTGTGCGCGGGATCCCTGTGGGTCAGCGTCGCGGACGGGCTCTTGCGCGTTTCCGCCTGGTCCGGGGAGCCGAGGCGGCTCGTGCCCGCGCCTGAGGGGCCGGTGCCCTTCCTGGTCTGCGCGAACGGGATCGTGGCCGGCGCGGGACACGACCTGTTCGCGCTCGCCCCGGCGGCCGGCGCCCCCTTACGCGTGATCCCGCTGGGCCTGCAGTCACCTCCCGCGCTGATGATCGCGGCGGGGAAGCATGTGTGGGTCTTCCCCGCAGACCGCCCCCAAGCCCTGATCGTGCCGGTCTGACACCGTCAACCGGCGTTCCCACTGCGAGCCTGATCCCAAGGGCAGGCACCTCGGGTCGTGTTCGCGCCTTGGCCGTCACCCTGGAGGGCAGGCACCTTGGGTCGCGGGTCGCGTTTGCGCCGTGGGTCTAAGACCGGGAGCGGGGATCTCGGGCCGGGCGTTTGCGCTGGGTGCTTAGGGTCCCGAGCGGGGGACCCCAAGGCGCATTTGTGCTGGGTGCCCCAGGTCCGGAGCGGGGATCTCAAGCCGCGTTTGTGCTGCGGGCTTCCAATCGTGAGGGAGGGCCTCAGCCGGCGTTCCAGCCGTGGGTCTTCATGAGCCTGGCCGCCACCCTCGCGAACCGGTCGCCGTCGAGCACCGCGCCCTCGCGCCTGATGTCGTCCTCGTCCAGTTCGAAGACCCGGTCCAGCCGTACGTACGACACCCGGCCGTCGCGCCCCCACGGGCCCAGCTCCAGCCAGTCGGGCCCCTCGTCGCCCTTGCTGGACAGCATCATGCCGAGCAGCCTGCGCCCGGTGCGGCCGACGATCAGCAACGGACGGTCCTTGCCCTTGTCCGGGTCCTCTTCGTACGGCACCCAGGCCCAGACGATCTCGCCTGGGTCGGCCAGGCCGTCGAGGTCGGGGGAGTAGGCCAGAGTGGCGGGCCCCCTGAGGGAATGGATCTCGCGTACCGCACCCCGAGCCGGCCGGGGATCTTCACCTAGATCGCGCATTGTGGGAGCTTACGGTGGCAGGTCAGCGAAATCCAGCCGGTCACGGATCTTCCGGAGAGGCGAGCTGGCGGCGCAGCGCGTCACGGATCTTCCGGAGAGGCGAGCTGGCGGCGCAGCGCGTCATGGACCTTCGGGAGAGGCGAGGAGGCGGCGCAGCGCCGTGGGGGTGTGGCCGGTGTGGCGGCGGATCGTGCGGGTCAGGTGGGCCTGATCGGCGAACCCCAGGTCGGCGGCAAGCTCGGCCAGGCTCGTGGCGCCGTCCTCCAACTGGTCGAGCGCTCTGCCCACCCGGACGCGGTTGCGGTAGTGGGTCAGGGAGACTCCGACCTCGCGGGTGAACGCCCGGCTGAGCTGGTAGGGCGAGACGGCCAGGAGCTCGGCGAGCGACAGCAGGGCCCCGGCCGCCGGATGGTCGGCCGAGATGGCCTCCCGAGCGGCGTCGGCGATCCCGGCCGCGGTGCCCGGCCTGGTCGACGTCCCCAGCCGGGCCGACGTCCCCAGCCTGGTCGAGGCGCCCGGCTTGGTCGGGGTGCGGGCTTCCGGACCAGGCGGATCGGCCGGGGTGCCGCTGCTCGGGCCGAGCGGTCCGGCCAGGTCGAGCATGCCGGTTGGCGTGGGGTCGGTCGGGTTGGGTGGTCCGGCTGGCGTGTGGCCGTTCGGGCCGAGCGGTCCGTTGGACCCGAGTGGTCTGTTCGGGCCGAGCGGTTCGGCCGGGTCGAGCAGGCCGGTTGGGGTGCGGCTGTTCGGGCTGAGCGGGTCGTCGATCGGGGTGTGGTGCCTTGAAGCGGGCGGAGCGTTCGGGGGACGGGTCGGTGG
>NZ_VCKX01000540.1 GCF_005889725.1 Nonomuraea zeae | reverse complement strand
GTTACATTCCGAACCCGGAAGTTAAGCTTCTCTGCGCCGATGGTACTGCACTCGGGAGGGTGTGGGAGAGTAGGTCACCGCCGGACAATCTTTCGGGAAGGGCTCGACGCTATGCGTCGGGCCCTTTTTTTGCGTGAGAAAGCGAACGAGGGCCACCCCCAGCAGCCGGGGTGGCCCTCTCTTGCGTTCGGGGACCTGAAGGTCAGGCGCGCTGCCACAGCGCAGGGACGTTGGGTGGCTCCCAGCCTGCCTGCGACATGTGCCCCTGCAGGCAACGGTACGTCGCGCCTCCATACGTGACCTGGTCACCCGCCTGGTAGGTCACCCCAACCTGCCAGGTGCCGCCGCCCGGAGGCGGACTTGTCGGTGGGTCCGTGGGCGGGACGCCCGGGACGTTGAGCACGAAGTCGAAAGTGGCCTCCCGGCCCGTTCCCACCGTCCGCACGGTCATGAGCAACGCCGGATCGAAGATGGTGTCGGTGTTGTTGCGCGGCTCACCCGGGAAGTACAGCTGCGTCGTGAGAACCGGCCGGCCGGGCGCCTGCGCCTTGACGTGGATGTGCCGGGTCCTGCCCGGGTAGAGGCCGGGGACGATCGTGGTGAGCTTGAAGGCTCCCTGGGCGTTGGTGTACTGGTGACCGCGGAAGTTGTAGGTGACGTTGTCGTACGCGCCGTTCCTGTCGGCCTGCCAGAAGTCCAGCAGGACGTTCGCCAGGGGCTGGCAGGCCAGCCCGAAGACGAACCCGCTGACCGTCAGCGCCGTGCCAGTGCCCGGTAAGACGGTGCGCTGGGGCGAGTTGGGCTTGAAGTACGGGCCCTCCGTCTGCGGCGGCGTGGGGTCGTCACCGTCGTCGCAGAAGGGGGTGGGGGTGAGCGGTCCGCCGCCGGCGGACATGTCGCGGGCCAGAGCCGGGACCTGCCCGATCAGCAGCGGGACCGGTGTCGCTATGAGAGCAGCTTTGAAGAGCGTCTTTCTCGTGATGGCGGCGGGCTTTTCTGCGCGAGTGTTCTCGCTTTCCACGATGGCCTCCTCTTGAGCGGCCTGCCGGGGGGTGGGGCAGGCTGTTTCCCAAGGTGGCACCCAGGCGGAGGCGGTGAGTACCCTCCAAATTTCTATATGCGCGGCAATATGATTCCCCCGCGTACTGAGCGCTGGCGCCGGTCAGTAGGGTTGAGGGGTGGATTATCGTGCGGTTGAACGCGCGATCCTGGATCGTGGCGTCGAGTGGGATTTCGAGCCGACGCTCGACCGGATCGCGGCCCTGCTGGACCTGCTCGGCTCGCCGCAGCAGGCGTACCCGGTCATACACATCGCCGGCACCAACGGGAAGACGAGCACGGCGCGGCTCGTCGAGGCGCTGCTCAAGGAGCGCAACCTGCGGGTGGGGCGGTTCACCAGCCCGCATCTGGAGTCGATGCGCGAGCGGATCACCGTGGACGGGGAGCCGCTGAGCGAGGAGCGGTTCGCCGAGGTCTATGAGGAGATCATCCCGTTCGTCGAGCTGACCGACACGCAGGGGCGGCGCATCCAGTTCTTCGAGCTGCTGACGGCCATGGCGTTCGCGGCGTTCGCGGACACGCCGGTCGACGTCGCGGTCATCGAGACAGGCATGGGCGGCTCCTGGGACGCCACGAACGTCGCCGACGGCACCGTGTCCGTGATCACGCCGATCTCGCTCGACCACACCGACCGGCTCGGGCCCGACATCCCCAGCATCGCCTCAGAGAAGGCCGGCATCATCAAGCCGGGCGCGACCACTGTACTCGCCCAGCAGGAGCTGGCCGCGGCCGAGGTACTGATGCGGCGCGCGGCCGAGGTCGGTGCGGTGGTGGCGCGCGAGGGGCTCGAGTTCGGGGTGCTCAGCCGCGAGGTGGCCATGGGCGGCCAGTTGCTCACGCTGCGCGGCCTCAAGGGCGTCTACGACGAGGTCTTCCTGCCCCTCTACGGCGCGCACCAGGCGAGCAACGCGGTCTGCGCGCTGGCCGCCGTCGAAGCGCTGACCGGCGGTGACGACCCGCTCGACATCGAGCTCGTACGCCAGGCGTTCGCGCAGGCCAGCTCGCCCGGCCGGATGGAGGTCGTACGACGCACGCCCACGGTCGTGATCGACGCCGCCCACAACCCCGGCGGCATGCAGGCGACCCTGGAGGGGCTGCACGAGGCGTTCGACTTCGCGAAAGTGATCGGCGTGTTCGCGGTGATGAGCGACAAGGACGTGGACGCGCTGCTGGAGCTGCTGGAGCCGATGCTCGACGAGATCATCGTGACCCGTAACTCCTCGCCGAGGTCGATGTCGCCCAAGGAGCTCGCGTCGCTGGCCGAGCCGCTCTTCGGCGAAGGACGGGTGCACGTCGCGGACCGGCTCGACGACGCCATCGACCTGGGCATCGGCATCGCCGACGCCGCGGGCGAGTTCAGCGGCACCGGCGTGCTGATCACCGGCTCCGTCATCACGGCGGGCGACGCCCGGCGGCTGCTCAGGGCGGATGGTTCGCGATGAGCTTCCAGGTCACCCCAGGCATGCGCAGGCTCGGCGCCTCCGTGCTCGGCATGGAGGCGATCGTGGCCGCGCTGATCACGCCCGTGGCGATCACCGTGGGCGGGGTCCAGCCTGCCTTCGCCGTGACCGTCGGGATCGGACTGGCCGTGCTGTGTGTCGTCGCCGCGGGCCTGCTCAAGAGGCCGTTCGGCTACTTGCTCGGCAGCGTCGTACAGGTGCTGGCGATCTGCACGGGTTTCGTAGTATCAGCCATGTTCTTCCTCGGCGTGATCTTCGCGGCACTGTGGATCACGGCGATTATCGTCGCTCGCCGTGTCGAGGGCGCTACTTCCCGCTAAAGTCGGCCTACATGGCCGTCCCCCCAAACCTGCGGTCGCCCCATCCGGCCGGCCCCAGACATTCTTGGCTGCTCGACGTGTTGCTCGGGCTGCTCGTCGTGGCCGCGTTGCCGCTGGCGATCGTCGCGATCCCCAATACGCTCTCCGTTGTCGCCAGGCTGCTGCCGGGCGACATCGACCAGGTCGGGTTGATGCGCACCCATGGGCTCGCATTGCCCGCCCTGATGCTGACCGTGCCGCTCGCGGCTGTGGCGCTGCGCCGGGTGCAGGTGGCGCACCTCCTGGTCGCCGGGCTGGCGCTGGTGGCCGTGTCCGACGCCGCCGGTGGTTATGCGGCTTCCGAGCTGCTTGTCGGCGTTGTCCGCGTGTTGCGCGGTGTCGGTGCCGGGATCATCGTGCCGGTGACGCTGGTCGCGGTCTGGGACCGCGCGCCGGTGCTGCGGGCCCTGTGGGTGGGGGTGTTCGGCCTCGGCCTGCTCGCCGCCCAGGCGCTGGCCCTGTGGCCGCTCGACGACGTCAGCAGCTGGAAGGTCACGCTGCAGCCGTACCCGATGGTGACGGGGGTCGCGCTCGCGCTGGCGGCCGCGTACCTGGTGGCCTGGACGGTGCTGGGACGGCCGGCCGGGCCTTCCCCGAGCGTCAAGGAGCGCACCCGCCTGCTGCTGGCCGCCGTGCCGGCGGCGGGCATCGCGGTGGTGGCGATCAGCACCGCGACCGAGGGGTGGCGGGCCATTCCGGTGATTCTGCTGGCCGGGCTCGCGATCGTGGGGCTGCTGGCGCTGGCCTCGATTGGTGCCCCAGAGAGCAGGACGCTGGCGTACACGATGGTGGCGGTCGGTGTGGTGCTGCTGCCCAGTGCGGCGCAGGTCACGCTGGTGGAGATGGGCGGGCTCGGGGGCCCCGGGCTGAGAGGGTTGTGGATCCCGTACGCGGTGGCCGGGCTGCTCGCGGTGGCCGCGTCCGTCGTGGTCCGGCTGTTCACGAAGGCTCCCGGGCGGTGGCTGGCGCCTTTGGGGCTGCTGGCGATGGTCGTCGGGCTCTGCTCGGTGCGGCTGGTCGTGCCGTCGGCGGACGGGCTGGTGCTGGCGGTGCCGTTCAGCCTGCTCGCGGTGGGTGCGGCGGTGGCGTTGACGGCGGCGCTGCAGGAGGTGGGGGCG